>JBDRVV010000001.1 GCA_039802005.1 candidate division WOR-3 bacterium | reverse complement strand
GATTGAATCCGACCCATTTATTCTGAATCTATCAAGGTATGAGACATATTTGAGCGAGCGGAGGCCTTTTTTCATTGAGGGTTCAGAGATATTCAGGATGTCGGATTTTGGTGAAGGTAAAGGGTTCTTCTCGCCTTTGAGAATCTTTTATTCCCGAAGGATTGGTAAATCTGTTGATGGTGAAGTTGTACCGATAATTGGTGGCTTAAAATTGACCAGTAAATCAGAGAAACTAAACTATGGCCTATTTGGTGCCTATACCGATGAGGTTAGAGATAACAATATAGTCATTGAGCCGAGGCGTGGGTTTGGTGTGTTTCGTGGAAAATATAAGGTCTTAGAGAATTCGGATATGGGGATATTATTCAGTGGGACAGCGGTGAATAGTGATACATACAATTATGCGATTGGTGTTGATGGGGTATATCGGTCAGGACCGAGTCAACTTATCATTCAGAGTGCGTTTAGTGACAAAAATAATAAAAGGGGATTTGGATTTACATCTGGTTTTATGGGATTTATAAAGAATTTTCTTACGCTCTCTGGTATCCAAGTGATTGGGGATTCATTTGATGTTCGGGATATTGGCTATGTTCCTTGGGCAGGAATGAAGAAGATTATGTTGTTTACCGGACCATATAAAACATATCAAAAAGGGTTTTTAAGCAATCTCTGGACTTCTTTTGGTGGCATTGTTATTCAGGAACCTGGGAATACCAAATGGTCAAAAGTGGGATTCTTCTGTTTTAATCCCAATTTCAGGAATAACTGGGGTGGTAATATAGAACTTGAGGCAGGTCCATATTGTGAGGCAGATACAAACTTTTTGTTTCGCTGTGCGAATCTATCTATTTGGGGAAATGGATCAAAGTATAGTATCTGGGGTGGTGCTAAAATTAACTACTCTTATAACTACTATCGCCGATTTCTTGCGTATCAGGCAGACACCTATCATGGTTTTTACTGGACGATTATACCGAGGCTTTCAATGAATTTTGATTCCTATTTCTGGTTTGAATGGGATACTTTAGATGTAATCATCACCATTTGGCCTTCAGCAACACCGAGGATAGATTTTACAATCACGCCAACGATTACCTTTGGAATCTTCAATGAATTTGTCTTTAATACACCAGGAGCGGATTTTAACAAAACCGAATATTTATCCAACCGTTTTGGCTTTTTATTCTCTTACAACTTCAAGCCCAAGAGCTGGGTTTACATTGCCTTAAATGATTACCGGGAAAATCAAGGGCGAGGACTACAACTTCAAAATCAGGTCGGGGCAATAAAGGCGAAGTATCTCCTCTATTTCTAATTGGGTAATTAAGGGGTATGAAGGGTTATGAGTGGTAGAATAGTGAAAAGTTTAAGGTGAAAGGTATAGTAGGAAACACGGATAGGGCACTTCAAGGCAATTGAGGGCAAGAGAGGGCAATACAAGGCACAAAAGGCAATAAGGCGATTGAGGCGAAAAGGGATTCAAAAGTTAGTGTTTCTCAAGCAGACTGAAAAATACCGAGGAATTTATAATAATTGGATATGCACTGCTAAAGCAGGAATAGTCAATCTCTCAATATATGATGCAATAGGCAGATTGGTTAAACAATGGAATGATAAGACAAGCGGGCAATCCAACCACATTACTCAGCAGGGCACTGATGAACAGAGAGGGGAAATCTCCAACGGAATTTGTTTTGTAAGGCTTGAAACTGGGGGTAAGAAGATTAATCAGAAAGTCATTTTGGCTAAATAAAGAAATTTTGATTCGCAATAAATTCAATGGGGGTCGGTTTACGCCGACCCCTTGTGCCAGATTTGTGCCATTTTTGTGCCAAAATGTATGGTAATAGACAGAATTCCCCAAAAATGGACAGAATTGTGCAAATCAAGGACTGGCCTATGTTTGTGCGATTTCTGACGGAATTTCAGAGGTATTAAAAAGGGGTGGAATTGGAGCCGGAGTCCGCCGTTCTATCCAATTGAACTACGGGCGCATAAGATATTATATAAATTTTATTAAAATAGTCAATCTATCCTAATGGGGTAATATCTTAACCCTTAACCATTTTTCACTCAGGCACTTAGGTCTCTTCGTTTATTTATGCCCCAGCCAGGGATATCAACATTTTAATCCTTTACTCTGACAAAACTTGCACCAGTTGCATTTCCCAAGGGAATTCTCTTTGTTATAACACCATTTTCTATAACAATAAGATTATTATTCTGACCAGTCCAATCTCCCTGAACCACGAATATCCTTCCATCCTCATCAACATCACAGCCCATAAATCCGCCCAGAGTATCAAGTGAAATTTTATTGACCTGTTTGTTTTTTAAATCCACGACCTTTAAAGAATCGGACCAACCCACAACATATGCCTTACTGTTTTTTACCACAAAATACCCTGGTGAACCGCCGATATCAATGGAATCCTTCAATTGCCGATCCTGAACGATGTATAACCTGCCCGCCTGGGTCATTCCATAATCACCGGTGGAGAGGACAACAATCTCATTACCGTTATTCTGCACCCACTGGGCATTCTTGCCAACCCTTATACTATCTATTACATTCCTATTCTCAATCACATAAAGATATGCATCACCATACACAGGATATCCCGCAGTATCATAAGAAACATTTGCACAAGCAACATAGATCCTACTACTATCACTTATTATTCCTTCTGGTGAGCGACCCACATTCAAAGAATCAGTGATTGTTCCATTTTCATTAAGGATGTACACCTTATTAAAAAGATACGAAGTTATATACATTTCATTTTCTAACAGGGCAACGGCATAAGGATTTGAACCTTGAGGAAGCGGATAAGTGGCAATCAATTCGTTATTTTCAATTTTGAAAACTTGAATACTCGGTGTGCCACCAAAGCCGGAGTTTACAATATAACCCCGTTCATCAGAGAAAAGAAGGTAGTTCGGAGTAGTTCCGGTTAAAATGACCCCGGTATAAAGAGAATCTTCTTTGGGGTCGTATATATCAACACCCTTTATATTCTGAAGAAGAATATAAACATCTCCTTTCCCTGTTTCTTTATGTGCACACGCCAAAAAGTAAAGAAAGGTAAACAAAATAATGTAGTATCTTTTCATATTTTCTCCTTTCACCAATTTATCTTAAGGGTTATTTCGTAATGTCTTCCTGGCTGGGGGTACCCTTCAACAAATTGGTAATTTTTGTTAACAATATTTTTAATTCTGAGATCCAATGCTAAAAGGAGATTCATTACCTTTCGGGTCAAATGGTAACCTGTGTTTATAAGGTAAATATCTTCTAAGAACAAAACACCAGATGCATTTGCTGGCCTTTTTAACAAAAACACGAAATCGCTAAAAAATCCCCATTTTTCAATATTAAAAATAATGTTATGGTTTGGTCGGTAAGGCAGTACGCCTTCATCAATTCTGGCAAACAAAAAGCTATAACCAAAAGATGTTTTCAATGGATGTATAAATGAAACACTAAAATCTGTGCCCCATGCACGGAACTTGGCTGAATTGAACGGTCGCCATTTTCCATCATAGTCAGGCATCCAAACGATTATATCTCTGCCCAATTTAATAAATCCTCCACATTTAAAATAGTATGATGAAAGTCTCCGTAATCCAGATTCAATTGTAATTTCAGTCTCGTTTTTTAAATCAGGATTACCTTCAGAAAAATTATCTTCGGGCCAATAGAGTTCATTCATCGTTGGATATCTGTAACCAATTGAAATATTATGATATGTCCCGAGGTTATTCTTAAAGAAAAATGAAAATGGTAATACTATGCTCATTCCATAAGATTTGTCATTTGCGACTGCGATTTTTGCTGAAGGCAGAATGGATATAAATTTGATATTTGTTCTCTGAAGGTAATTTATCCCCGCAATAGTTCTTGAGTGCTGTCCGATTTTTGTCGATGATGTCTGTTCTTGTGTTAAGTAAAATCCCCAATCTCGCTCTCCTGTTTTAAAAGAACAATCCAATCCTTCAAAAAAACTTTTGTGTTGGTCGTTGCCAAAGATAGTATCTTCATAATTAAGAGCGTAAAAATTTCCATAACTACCGATTCTTAAAGTCTTTGTGTCATAGAAAATTGAGCCGACGATAGAACCTTCGTTTTTATGAGGCAGTCCTGCAATACTTCCCAATTTTTCGGGGACATCAGCGTCACGAAATGTGGAAAAGAGATTAATTCTAACAGGCGAATTTGATATAAGATAACCTGCACAATGGCAGTATTGGGCATTATCTCGGTAATAGAGATTATTAAATTCATCCTTGAATGGATATCTATTCTTGTTTTTTTCAATGTAAAATCCACCTGCCATTGAGTAGCAACCAAAGATACTACCAAATGCGATTTTTCCAAAACTTCCATTTTTTAGAAATGCACTCTTTTCTTTATCTTTTATATAAAGAGCCGCCGTATTTCCAAGATTCCCGGAGAGATGCAAACCAGCAAGACTGATATTGGTGATATAACCTTCTTCTATAAAATAAGAAGGAATTAGTGAGATATCAAAATCTCCTGACTGGACTGAGTTCAGCGGTATATCATTGAGAGAGACTGTGGTAGATTTACTATTTGGTCCTTTTATAGAGATAGTGGAAAGATTGCCATAGTCAAGCAAAGAGATACCTGGAATTTTTGTCAGTTGTTCGGAAAGCGAAGTCACATCCTTAGGAAGAAGTTCAACATTGAAAGGAGTATGTAATATGTCTAATTTATAACGCGAGGCAGTAATGTATAATGGTTCTAACTCATAGGTTGAGTCCCCAACAAAGAATATAGATGAAATTAAAAATATCAGGGAAATCAAAAGGTACCTCCTTTCGTCCGAAGGACTTCCCTATTTACTGGGGATAGGTCTCCTGGCTTCCCCACTCTTTTAGCAGCCTTCCCACCCAAAAGGGCAGTGGCTTTTAAATGCTAAAAGAGTCCCTTTTCTTTTGGAAAAGGTTGGGGTTACAGTAGCGGCGACTGCGGCCGATTTTCACGGCACTTCCCTTACATCCCTCAGCAGACGATTATATTTAAAAAAGGAAAAGTGTCAATATGAAATAAAAGAATTCAATAACTGTATCATAAATATGAGAAAGGCAACGACAATTCCAGCAATACCAGCAATTTTTGCTACAGGATGGTTTATCACCATTATTATAAACATCGAAATAAACATTATTCCGAAACCACTAAGATACCAGTGCAAATACCTTTCGGGTTTTTTATCATTTTCTTTTTTATCAATCCTTTTTATGGTTTCAAATAAATTGTTTATATTCTCAGGTAAGTCAAATATTGCATTTATCATATCTTCAAACCATTTTTTACTTTTATTAATCATTAAATCGAATGATACCCTACCAAGACGGTGCCTGTGTGCAAAATTTCTTGCAAAATTTATGATATCAAAATCTTCATCAAGTTCCCTGCCGATTGATTCAAGCTGGGATAAAGATTTTCCTAAATAAAGCAAGTCCTGTGGAATAATGATTTGATACCTTCTAATGACCCGATTTATATCAGTTATAAAGTCTTTTATTGAAATATGTTTTATTGACCTCCCTTCAAACTTATCAAGTATATAAAGAATATCTTCCTGAAACATATTCACATCTACATTTTTATTTACAATTCCCATCTTTAATATCACCCGTGCAACCTGATAAGCATCACGATTGACTACACCAATGACAAGAGCTACAAGTTTTTCTTTCAATTGTGGTGTTATTCTACCAACCATTCCAAAATCAATCGGTACTATTACATTGTCTTTTAACACAAAGATATTCCCCGGGTGGGGATCCGCATGGAAAAATCCATCTATGAGAACTTGTTTAAGAAAGATATCAGCACCATTTTCAGCAATGATTCTGGGATCTATCCCATTTTCTTTTATTCTTTTAAGGTCGGTTATTTTTATTCCATCAATGTATTCTTGAATCAAAACTTTTGAGGTAGAGATTTCTTTAAAAACTTTAGGGATTTTTATCCTCGGATCTTTTGAAAAATTTTCGCTGAACTTCTCGGCATTTGCCACTTCATTCAAAAAATCAATTTCCTTAAATATAGTTCGTGCAAATGCATCAATCATTTCCTTAGGATTTCTTTCTTTTACTCCGGGAATATTTATTTCCGCAATTGTTATAATTCTTTTAAGCATATCAATATCCAGTTCTATTATCTTTTCAATATTAGGTCGGCGCACCTTAACAATAACGGGAATATCTTTATATTTAGCAAAATATACCTGGGCAATAGATGCAGACCCTATCGGATTTTTATTGAACTCTGTAAACACCTCATTAATCGGTCCAATTTCATTCTCTATTACACCTTTCATTATGGAAAATGGTTCTGGTTTGACCTGATCCTGTAAAAGACTGAGTACCTCAGTCAGTTCTTCAGAAAAAATATCGGTTCTTGTAGACGCAATCTGTCCGAGTTTTATAAAAGTTGGACCGAGTTCCTCACAGACGAGTTTTATGCGTTCAGGTATAGGACGGATTGAAATCTTACTTTTCTTAATTCCCAGACGGGCAAGAAGGTATGCGGGATGAATTGTCTTTACATATTCACCAAATCCATATTTTAAGAGTGTGTGGGTAATTTGGAAATAGCGGTTAAACCGCCTGAATGGATTGATGAACATTTATTATGAATTTTACTCAACAACAGATTTTTGTTTTAAAATCTTTTCAATTTTTTTACTCAATTCAGAGAGTTCTTTCTGTGTAGCAATATTCAACCTCTGCATTACTTTCTGCCCTATCTGTTCCATTCTATCGGAAATCATTTCTATCCTCTGCCACCGTTTTTGGATCACAGGGATTTCATCCCTGAATTTCTCACCTTCATCCTTTAATGTTTCATACACCTTTTTAAATTTTTTCCTCCCTACGGCGGCGATACCCAATCCAACCAATATTGAATTTTTAATAATTTCCTGCATAGCCACTCCTTTCATTAAATTATATAAGAAAAATGCACAGCTGTCAAGGTCTATTAAATTCTGTTGATTGCATTTGCAATCGTTTTTATTTCATTCATTAAAATCTCAAACCCTTTTATTGTTAAAGATTGCGGGCCATCAGAAAGTGCCCTTTCAGGATTGTTGTGAACTTCAACTATGATTCCATCTGCACCTGCAGCAATCGCCGCCCTTGAAAGTGGCAATACCATATCTCTTTTTCCTGACGCATGGCTTGGGTCCACAATAACAGGCAGATGTGATATTTTCTTGAGTTCAGGAATACTACTAATATCAAGCGTAAATCTTGTAAAATCACTGAAAGTCCTTATCCCCCGTTCGCAGAGAATAACATTATAATTCCCTTCAGACATAATATATTCTGCGGCAAGTAGAAATTCCTGGATTGTTGAAGCCATCCCCCTTTTTAATAATATTGGTTTTTTACTTTTACCCGCCCTTTTTAGCAGGGCATAATTCTGCATATTCCTTGCTCCGATTTGAATTACATCAACATATTCTTCAACAAGCGAAAACATTTCTGTATCAACTACCTCAGATACGACTGGCAGTTTGTTTTCTTTACCTGCCCGAGCAAGTATCTTCAGCCCTTCTTCACCCAGTCCCTGGAATGAGTATGGGGATGTCCTCGGTTTGAATGCCCCACCCCGTAGCATATCAGCACCGATTGACTTCACTGCCCTGGCAATATTAATCATCTGCCTTTCAGACTCCACAGCACAGGGACCAGCAATGATTACTGCCTTTTTACCACCAATCACCACATTACCAATCTTTATTTTTGTATCATCGGGCTTCATTTCTCTGCCGGTCAATTTATAAGGTTGTGTAACATGAATGATATTTATTACACCCTCCAGATTTTCTATCCTTCTTGTATCAACCATTTCTTTATTACCGGTTATGCCGATTGCTACACGCTGGGCACCTTTTATTGGGTGGGGTGTTAGTCCCATTTCCTTTATTAGTTTACAAACTTTTCGTATCTGTCTTTGTGTTGCATCTTTATGCATAACAACGAGCATAAAACCTCCTTTACATAGATTATTCAAAGGTCACAAATATCAAAATATAAATTCATCTAATTGTGGACCTTTTAAAACTTTTCAACAATGCGTTCATATCCTCACGGTTTTTAATTGCCTCAATTATCCGACTGCCTATTACCACGCCGTCTGCAAATCTACACAGTTCTTTTATTTGACTTGCTCTTGATATTCCAAATCCTACAACCACGGGTTTATCCACCATTGATTTCACCCTCTGAATAAATAATGGAAGTGTATCAGGCAGACTTTTTTTCATCCCTGTTGTACCGGTTATAGATACGCAATAGACAAAGCCATCAGAAATTTTACCAATCAAATTTATTCTATCCTTATTTGATGTAGGTGCAATTAGTTGAATCAGATCAATTGAGTATTTATGAGCATATTTTTTTAATAATCCCGTCTCTTCAACCACAAGGTCCGGCACAATCACACCTGAAATACCGATCTTACTGCTTTCCATAAAGAATCTATCAATACCGAAAGAGAGCAATGGATTCAAATAGGACATAATCACAAGGGGTTTATCAATCCTTATCTTTGCAAGTGCGCCAAATATAGAAAATAAATTTGTCCCTTTTTCCAGGGCAATTTGTGAAGCATGTTGTATCACTTTACCATCTGCAATCGGATCTGAAAAAGGAATACCGATTTCAATTATATCAGCATATTTCCCAATTGTCTGAATGTATCTCATTGATTTTTCAAGTGTGGGATATCCAGCAGTTAGATATGCGATGAGCGCTGCTTCGTTATTTTCTTCAAGTATTTTAAATCTTTCTTTAATCGCGCTCATAAAATTCCTCCGCAATCTCTAAATCTTTATCACCCCTGCCCGAAAGGTTAACAACTATAATTTTTTTTCGGTCCATTTCTTTTGCCTTCTGGATTGCAATATAAAGGGCATGAGAACTTTCTAAGGCGGGGATAATCCCTTCGGTTTCCGATAGAATTTTAAATGCCTTAATCGCCTGCCTATCGGTGCAGGTTGTATAATTTACTATCTTGCTTGTTTTTAGAAAGGAGTGCTCCGGACCGACTCCTGGATAATCAAGCCCCGGGGCAATGGAATGAGCAGACATAATCTGCCCGTATTTATTCTGTAGAACAAGGCTCATTGCTCCATGTAGAACTCCGACCGTTCCACAAGATAGTGTTGCAGAATGTCTCTTTGTATGTATACCAAACCCACCGGCCTCAACCCCTAACATCTTTACACTTGTATCTAAAAATGGATAGAAGAAGCCAAGGGCATTACTTCCACCGCCAACACAGGCAATGAGTAGGTCGGGTAATCTACCCACTATTTTTTTTATCTGTATTTTTACTTCTTTGCCTATTACCGTTTGGAAATCACGCACAAGCATTGGGTAGGGATGTGGTCCCACAACCGAGCCAATACAATAATGGGTGGTCTTGATATTTGTAACCCAATCCCTTATTGCCTCATTTATTGCGTCTTTCAGGGTCTCTGTTCCACTATTTACAGGAATAACTTCGGCACCAAGAAGCCTCATTTTCAAGACATTCATCTTCTGTCTACTCATATCTTTTTTCCCCATATATACAATACATTTCAATCCTAAAAGGGCACAGGCAGTCGCAGTGGCAACACCATGCTGTCCGGCACCGGTCTCAGCGATTACTCTTTTTTTGCCCATTTTCTTTGCAAGCAAAACCTGACCGATTGTATTATTTATCTTATGGGCACCGGTATGAAGAAGATCCTCCCGTTTGAAAAATATCCTTGCCCCATTCATCTTTTCTGATAAATTTTTTGCAAAGTATAGTGGTGTCGGCCTGCCAGCATAATGTTTTAAATAAAAATTTAATTCTCTTTTGAATTCACTATTATTTTTAAAATTTCTATAAGCCTTCTCAAGTTCTATCAATGCCGGCATCAATGTTTCAGGTATAAATCTACCACCAAATATTCCGAAATAACCACTTTTATTCGGCTGGCGATACATTTTCTTCTCCGTAATGAAAATGAATAAAAAATTCAATTGCCAGAATATATCCATACCAACCCAGCCCCGCTATTTGCCCGATACATACTGGTGCAATAAAACTTTTGTGTCTGAATGATTCTCGAGCATAGATATTGCTGATATGAACCTCTATCGTTTTAATACCAACCGACTCAATTGCATCCCTTATTGCTACCGAAGTATGGGTGTAGGCACCAGGATTTATAATGAGTCCATCATATCCTTCCGCATTCTGTATGATTTCAATTATCGCACCCTCGGAATTTGATTGGTATATATCAACCATTATTCCCATCTGCTTTGCATGGTTAAGAATTTTCTCATTTATTTCTTTAAGCGATAAATCCCCGTAAAAAAATCGATTTCTCTTGCCCAGAAGATTTAAATTAGGACCATTTATTAAAAGAATTTTCTGCATAAAACCTCCTTTATCTTTATTTTGCCAATCCCTTCAAAAACAGCGATGGTTATATATTTACCTTTCATTTTCTTATCATGTGAGATTAATTTCTTCATCTTGTTTTTAAGATCACACGGCACATATATTGGTAGGCAATATTCCTTCAGCAGTTCTTTAACTTCGCGCATCTCGTTTATTTTTCTGCCAAATAGTTTCATTTCTTCAACCATTCCCATTGATATTGCCTCACCATGGGAATAGATATTATAATTCGTTATCGTTTCAATGATATGTCCGATTGTATGACCAAAATTTAAAATCTCCCTTATCCCCTTTTCTTCGGTTTCATCTTGATTTATTATCACACCCTTTATAGATACACACGCCTTCACAATCTCAAATAAGAGCTGTAAATTGCGATTTTTGACCTGTTCTTTCTTTTTTTGAAGAATGTAAAACAATCTTTTGGAATGTATTATACTATATTTTATGACTTCGGCGATACCGTTTAAAAATTCTTTGTCCGAAAGGGTTAGTAATTTTTTCAAATCGCATAGGACGAGTTCAGGCTGGTAAAATGTACCCAGCATATTTTTGCCGTAATCTGTGTTTATACCAGTCTTACCACCGATTGCTGCGTCTACCTGGCAGAGAAGTGTTGTCGGAATATGGATTACTCTACATCCCCTTTTGAATGTGGATGCAACAAAACCTGCAATATCCGTGATAACACCACCCCCTAAACTTATTATAAAATTTTGTCGCTGGAAATTGGTCCTAAAAAGAAAGTCATATATTTTCTCCACAGTATCAAAATTCTTAAATTCCTCTCCATCCGGGATGATAAAATAATCTATTTCATTATTTCCTTTTTTGAGATAATTTATGAGTTCGTTCATATAAAGTGTGCCCACCAGTGGATTTGTGATTATCACCACCTTATTATTAAAAATGGGTAAATGCTCCATAATATCATAACCAATGATTACCGGGTAATTTTTTAATTTCGTTTTAATTCGTATCTCTGCTTTTTCTTTAAACGATTGAGGTTTTTCAAAATTCAGTTCTTCAATAATCTTATTTACAACCATTTCTGGCTTTTTTTCTGAATTATCAATCTTTATCTTGGCAAAGTCATATATACCCTTTCTTTTTCTGTATAATCTATCAATGTCAAAAACATTTCTTATCAACGGTCTTTCTCCATTGGTGATAATCCTTTTTTTCAAGGTTTCAATATTTGCTGATAGTTGTATCACATTTCCCATTTTTTGCAATTCTTTTCTGTTTTTCATATCAATCACCATACCGCCACCGGTGGCTATAACAACATTTTTCAATCCCTTTATCTTCTCAATCACCCATTTTTCTTTTTTTCGGAAATAAACTTCGCCCTTCTCTTCAAAAATCTTTTTAATCGACTTCTGCTCAGCCAGTTCAATCATTTGGTCAGTGGAAATAAAACCCATATTTAATCTACTTGCGAGCAATCTTCCTATGGTATCCTTGCCCGAACCCATAAATCCTGTTAAAATGATATTTTCAGACATTCTTTATCCTCTTTTGATAAAAACGATAATTCTTTTTTATATCGGCAAGACAATCACCTCCAAATTTTTCACAAATTGCAGAGGCGATAACATACGCAAGCATTGCTTCAGCAATCACGCAAATTGATTCGACAACGCATACATCCGCCCTGGGTTTTGGAGCTAAAGTTCTTTTTTTGGTCTTTATATCAACCGAATACAAAGGATTCCCGAGGGTAGGAATTGGTTTTGCATAGAGCCTTATCAAAATCCTTTCGCCATTGCTTACGCCCCCTTCAATTCCACCTGCGTTATTCGTCCTTCTATAGAAACCATTGTTTTTACTAAAAAATATTTCATCGTGGAATTTTGAGCCAAAAATAATAGTACTTTTTATTGCCTCGCCTATTTCAATTCCTTTTACCGATGGTATTGACAGCATTGCCAGCCCAATCAATGCATCAAGTCTTTTGTCAAATTGTGTATAACTTCCAAGTCCAGGGCATACATTATCAGCATAAACTTCAACAATCCCACCAACTGTTTCACCGATTTTTTGTGCCCTTTTTATTAAATTCAAGAACTGGTTTTTCTTTTTTGCAGAACCAATTGAGACAACCCTTGAACCAATATTGATCTCAAACTCATTCAAAAAAATTTTAAAAACAGCGCCCGCTGCAACCCTCATAGCGGTTTCTCTTGCGGAAGCCCTTTCCAGAACATCTTGAATATCAAAAAAACCAAATTTTAATAGACCCGGCAGGTCTGCGTGCCCCGGTCTTGGAATTGTAACCACTTTGTCTTTTTTCTTTTCTAATAAAAAATGGGCTTTTCGGTAATCGGTATTTCTTATAAAAAGCGTGATAGGCGAACCAATCGTTTTTCCGTTTTTAACACCAGAAATGATTTCAATCTCATCATTTTCTATCTTCATCCTTTCACTTCTGCCCATACCGGATTGACGTCTTTTTAATTCTTTGTTTATAAAATCAACCTCTATTTTTATGCCTGCCGGCATCCCATCTATTATCGCTGTCAATCCTGGCCCATGGGATTCACCAGCCGTTAAGATTCTAACCAATCTGCACCTCCTTGATTGCATTCTTCATTATGTTTACCGGCGGCATTCTTCCAGTCCAGATACTGAATGAAAATGCCGCCTGGTAAACCAACATTGTGATTCCATTAACCACCAATATATTTTGTGAGTTCAATAAATTAAAACGATAATTAGTGTCATAATACACACTTCCATCTTTCATATGAGGGAAGATTAAATTATGAATATCAATTGATGTTCCATTTATTACTACATCAACATTTCGTATGATAGTGAAAATATCTTTAAAATCTATTGGCTGGCCATTGTATTTTTTTGTAAGATATAGAGATTTTATTTTTGTGCGGTTTGTAATGAAAAAAGACTGTGGTTTTTTTCTAAAAATTACATAGGCGATTGCCCGGGCAACCCCGCCCGCACCGATAAGCATTATTTTTTTCCCAGTAATATTTATATTGTGTTCTTTAAGCGACTTATCAAACCCGTAGATATCTGTATTCTCACCAAATAATTTATTTTTTCTAATAACCACCGTATTCACCGCACCGATTTTCTTCGCTACTGGACTTACTCCATCAAGATATTTCAAAATTCTCATTTTATACGGATTGGTTATATTTAACCCTGCGAATTTTAGTTTTTTAATAGTTTTGATTATCGTTTCAAAATCCTGCTCTGGAACAGATAACGGAAAATATTGTCCACTCAAGCCCAAATGTATAAATGCATTATTATGGAGTAGTGGAGAAAAAGTCATTTTTAAAGGATAACCAATCACACCTGTAATGAACATTTCCTCACCTCTTTTATAAATTCTTTAACTTTTGTTGGGTCTTTTTTCCCGGGAAATTTTTCTACTCCGGAACACACATCAACTCCATAAGGTTTCAATAAACCAATCATATCTTTTACATTGTCTTGATTAAGTCCACCACCGATGATTATGTTACCTCCTACTCCTTTTACCATGTTCCAATCGAATACCTTACCACTTCCTTCTCCAGGATCAAATAGATAGCCTGCTACCGAATATTTATCAATATCACTAATAACTTTCTTCACTTTTACTTTATCATCATCAATTTTAATCCTCTTGATTATTCGGGCATTCTTTATGAACCTGCAGTATTCCGGGGATTCAGAACCATGTAACTGAACTACATCAATCCCGGTTAAACGAACCACTTTATTTACCAGTTCAAGTTCTTGGTCTTTAAATACTCCGACCGTTATTATAAAAGGAGGAAGCTTCCGGATAATATTTTTTGCAATCACAGGCTCAATATTTCTCGGAGATGGAGCAAAGATAAAACCCAAAGCATCAACTCCAAATTTTGATACCATTAATGCATCATCAAGATTGGTTATTCCGCAGATTTTTATCTTAATACTGACCAAGCCACCTGCTCCCTTCTTTAAAAATATCTATAAATGCATACTTTTTACCGGCTTTAATCGTCTCCACCAATGAGTCAACACAGACTTTTAAATTGCTAAATAAATCATCATTATAGGGGTTTAGCGCCTGGATTTCATAATAAAGTTCTGGATTTTCTTTGATCACGCTCTTCGTTGTCTCTAACTGGGCATTAAATGTAGTGCTGGCAATATTTTCTAAATCTTTTATTGTATAACCACTATTTATAAGACACTTAGCAAAAAGAATATTCAAGAAATGGGAGAGTCCGAGGACATAAGCAATGCGCTTATCATGTTCATCAAATGGAAGTTTAATAAGTCTTGCTGCGGTATCTTTAAAAAGACCCAAAATTTTATTATTCGCCTCTGGAGAACCGCAATCGCATAGACAGATAATCTTATCACTCAAGGTATGACAGGCAGGGCCAAACATTGGATGAATACTTGTAATTTTAATATCTTTCTGCATTGCCTTCTTTATCGCGGGGATTATATGACTCTTAACACTCGCAATATCACAAACCACCGAATCGCATTTTAATTTAGCAATTTTTTCAATAATAGCGGGCACGGTTGATAGAGGTGTAGCAATAATAACAATTGATTTTTCCTTTAATGCCTGTTCAAGATTACGATAATATTTAAAATTAGGGAGACCAGAACTTTTTAAGTCATTGATCGACACCCTGTGCCCCTGATTCTGAAAGAAATAAGCAAACCAGCGTCCCATTCCACCCAGTCCCCCTACGATGAGTATATCTTCTCTTTTTCCTGAATATGCTGAAAAATGCAGTCTTTCCTGCCCGATTCTGGAGTATTCAATTATTTTAGTGATGATTGCTCGGGCAAAGTTTTTATTAAGATTATGTTCTTCAGCATATTGAATTGCATTGTTAATCACCTCTTTTTCCACACTCCAATCCAAAAGTGGGATATCATTCTTTTTCTTTATTTTGCCAATCTTTTCACTTAATATCATTCGATTTTGGATTAATTTTAATATTTTACGATCCAATTTTTTTATTTCTTTCCTTAAAGAGCTTAATTTATCCATTTTAGTTCCTTTATTTTTGCTACCATATTATCTGCCTTTAAGATAGAAGTTCCCACAAGCAAACCATCAAAACCAGCGTTTTTCAACTTTTGCACATCATCCTGATCTTTTATTCCACTTTCACTAACCGTGTAATAATGTTCTGGCACTTTCTGTATCAGGTGCAGAGAGTTATTGATATCAACTGAAAAATTATTCAGATTCCGATTGTTAATACCGATTATCTCGGTTTCTGTATCTAATGCCTTTTTTAAATCATTAATTGTATGAATCTCTACAATTGTCGCCATACTAAGTTTGTGAGCGAGTTTTACAAATTTTTTTAACTTTACAGGTGGCAATATACAACTAATGAATAGTATTGCATCAGCACCTACCGCGTATGATTCGTAAATCTGATACTCATCAATGATAAAATCCTTTCTCAGAACTGGTAGGGTTGTTGATTTCTTTACTATTTCAATATATTCTTTTTTCCCTTTAAAAAACTTCTCGTTAGTTACGACCGATATAGCATTCACACCTGCTGATTCATAAATACGGGCAACTTTTTCCGGATTCAAATCATCCCTGATTATTCCGGTTGATGGAGATGCATTTTTTATCTCAGCAATCAGTGCCAGTGATTTCTCTTTAAAAATCTTTTTAAAATCATTTTTGATCTTATTGGTGGCTTTTAAAAAATGTTCCATCGGATGTTGACTCTTTTTTTTGTATAAATCTTTTTTTGTTTCCTCAATTATCACGCTTAGCATGTTCATTTACAAACCTCCTTAATTCTTTTAGTTTATTCAATGCCGAACCCGACAATATTGATTGCCGCGCAATTTCAATCCCATCTTTAATAGACTCAGCCTTTCCCGCAATATATATTGCGGCACCTGCATTTAATACGGCGGTATCGGTTTTAGCACCTGGTTTGCCCTCTAAAATTGACATAAATACCTCAAGATTTTCTTTATTATCGTTCACTACCAAATCCTCCATACGGCACCTTTTCATACCAAATTCTTCAGGTGAAATTTCGTAATCTGTCATATTGCCATGTTTTATCTCCAAAACATATGTTTTGGTGGTGGTCGTTATCTCATCAAGCCCGTCACCACCATATACAATCAGTGCCCTTTCGATATTTAGATTTATTAGTGCCTTTGCGATTTTTTCCATAAATTCTTTCCTGCACACACCAATAATCTGATTCTTTACACCTGCCGGGTTACATAACGGACCTAATAAGTTGAAGATTGTCCTGATACCGATATCTTTCCGCGGCACGACTGCATATTTCATTGCAGGATGGAATAATGGAGCAAAGAGAAACCCAACACCAATATTATCAATACACTCTTTTACCAATTCTGGCTCAAGTTCAATCTTGATTCCGAGTCCTGATATTAAATCAGCACTTCCACAGAGACTTGAAACTGACCGGTTGCCGTGTTTTGCCACAAAACAACCTGCCCCCGCGGCAATAAATGCCGAGGTTGTTGATATATTGAAGGTGCGCATGCCATCGCCACCGGTACCACAAGTATCAATTATTGTAGTTGCGGAAGGTTTAATTGATACCATCTTCTCACGCATTGCCCTGCAAAATCCAGTTATTTCATCAACCGTTTCGCCCTTGATCCTGAGTGCAGTGAGCAAGGAACCAATCTGTGCCGGTGATACTTTGCCATCCATTATCATTGTACAAATATCATAAGATTCTTTTTCACTTAAGGATTGGTTATCAACCAATTTTTTTATTGTCTCAGTAATTTTCTTATGCTCGTAGTTCATTCTGGCCTCCTTATATTGAAACAGGAAAAATTTCCGTTATGGCAGGCATTGCCATTCTGTCTTACAACCGCGAGGATCGCATCGCGGTCGCAATCAACTCTTAATTTAATTAAATTTTGTATATTGCCTGATGTCTTGCCTTTAAACCATAACTCCTGTCTGCTTCTTGAAAAATACCACATATTACCGGTCTCAAATATCTTTCTCAATGATTCCTTATTTGAATACGCAAGCATCAATACAGCACCCGATATGTCCTGAGCTATAGTTGGAATCAATTCGTTTTTCCAATTCAATGATTCTATAAATGCATCAGCGAGTGAAATTCTTTTTGTATACAATGCCATTCCCAACTGAACATCAATACTCATTTCAGCAAGGATTTTTACTTCACTTACTGAAGATACCCCACCCGCTACCACTATCTTTCTATCGGTCTTCTCACGAATTTTTTTTGCCTTCGCAATATCAATACCCTGCATCATTCCTTCGCTTTCTATAAATGTAAAGAGAAATTCGTTTGTATATGGTTCAAATTCTTTTATTACATCAAAAAGGTCTATACCGGTGTAATCTCTCCAGCCACTCACAACCACTTTACTATTGTATGTATCAAGTGCAATCACAATTTTATCCTTTCCCAATTTTTGTTTCAAGGCAGAAAGAAATTCGTGATTAATCTTCTTCTCTTCAAATGCCTTTGAACCAATAATTATTTTATTTGCACCATAGTCAATCAATTCTTTAGCCTTTTCAATTGTTCTTATGCCACCTCCAACACGACAATCAGCCACCCTTAATAATTCTTTAATGGTACTCAGGTTATCACCGCTGCCCATTGCGGCATCAAGGTCAATCACTGCAACCTCATTGTATTTATTGAATTCCTTTGCAAAATTTAGGGCATCATCAAACTCAAGAATTTTCTCTCTACCCTGTCTTAATTGGACGACCTTTCCGTCCATTAAATCTATAGACCCTATTACCATCTTACATTAACTCCTTTTTTTGAAAGAAAATTTTTTATTTTCTTGATCGTATATTTTTTAAAATGTAGGATTGATGCGAAAAGCACTGCATCTGCCTTTCCATATTTTACGACCTCATAAACCTGTTCTAAATTCCCTGCACCACCCGAGGCAATAACCGGAATTTTCACAATGGAACTTATTGCCCTTGTCAATTCAATATCGTAGCCCTTTTCTGTCCCATCGCGGTCAATGGAATTCAGTAAAATCTCGCCGGCACCAAGCCTCTCACATTCTTTCGCCCATTTTAGAACATCAATGCCCGAATCAAACCTTCCACCGTGTGTATAACAATGCCATCCATTCTTTACCCTCTTTGCATCAATTGAAACGACTATACACTGGGAACCGAATAGCACCGCACCTTCTCTTATCAAAGCCGGGTTTTGTATCCCTGCAGTGCAGATTGCAATCTTGTCCGCACCAGCATTTAACAGATTGCGCATATCATCTACATTCCTAATACCACCACCAACACAAAATGGTATAAAGACATTCTTTGCCACTTCATTTACAATATCTACCATAGTCTTTCTACGCTCAAAAGAGGCGGTGATATCAAGAAATACAAGTTCATCTGCACCCTGGTCATTGTAGTATCGGGCAAATTCTACAGGGTCTCCAGCCGTCTTTAAATTTTTGAATCTTATTCCTTTCACGACCCGTCCCTTATCCACATCAAGACAGGGGATAATTCTTACGGTCAACATCTTTCCACCCAGTTCTTTAATAATGCAAGACCGACCCTTCCACTCTTTTCAGGATGGAACTGAACCCCATAGATATTATCTCGGTTAATTACTGATGGGTACTTTATGCCGTATTCAGTAATGCCAACGATCAGTTCCTTTTCTGGTGTATCTACATAATAACTATGGAGAAAGTAAAAAAATTGACTTTTTCTAAAATGAAAGATTCGTGATTTTTTAAGAATATCAACATTATTCCATCCGATCTGGGGAACTTTATTTTCATCAAATCTTTTTATGCAGCCTTTAAATATGCCAAATCCTCTAATTTTTTTTGACTCTTCGCTTGATTCAAATAATAACTGAAGACCAAGGCATATTCCCAGAAAGGGACGGTCTCTTTTAAGCCATTCCATGATTTTTTCAAATAGTCCTGTTTGCTTAAGTTTTTTCACAGCGAAACCAAAGGCACCGACCCCGGGCAGGATAATCCTATCTGCAATTTTCATATCTTCAGGCTCTTTTATTATGCAATTTTTGAATTTAAGAAAATCAAGCGCATTCTTAACCGAATGAATATTGCCTGCACCATAATCTATTATGCCAATCATAAGACACCCTTTGTGCTCGGAATGTCTTTTATTTTTTTATTAATCAAACATGCCTGGCTCAGTGCCCTGGCAAATGCCTTGAATATCGCTTCAATCTTGTGGTGATCAGACCTCCCTGAAAACAATTTGATATGTAATGTACAGGGACAACCATTTGTAAATCCTGCAAAGAAATCTTCAATTGAATCTGTCTGTAAATCGCCGACTCTTTGCTTTTTGAAATTCCCCGAGAATTTTAAGAAAGTCCTCCCCGATATATCTAACGACGCCATTGCCAGTGCCTCGTCCATTGGATGGATAAAAAACCCAACGCGATTCATACTTTTTTTATCACCAAGCGCTTTGTTTAATGCAAGACCTAAACAGATACCCGTATCTTCAATGATGTGGTGCTGGTCAACTTCAATATCTCCCTTTATTCTTGCTACAATATCAAATCCGCTGTGTTTGGCTAATGTCTCAAGCATATGTTTAAAAAATCCTATAGGAGAATCAATAGTGCTTTTTCCAGTACCTTCAATCTTTAATTTAATTGTAATATCGGTCTCTTTTGTTTTGCGTTTTATCTCAGATTTACGCATTTTAACCCCCAATTTTTTTCATTAATTGTTTCATTACTTTTATAAATTCCTTATTCTCCTCTGGTTTTCCCATGGTTACCCTCAACATATTCTCTAAAGCAGGATCACTAAATCTGCGAACGAGAATTCCTCTTTTATAAAGTTCTTCAAAAAGTCGGACTGATGAACTATTTTTTATCCCAAAAAGAATAAAATTTGCTCGAGATGGAATTGGAACTATACCAGAAATATCCTTCAATTTATTGAAGACATTTTCTCTCTCAGCAACAATCTTCTGCACCGTCGCATAAAAAAATCGTTTTTTTGTAAGCAAATATTGCGCAGATATCTGCTGGAATATTCCAACGGAAAATGGAAGTTTTGCCTTGACAAGTTGTTTTGCAACTTCAGACTGGCAGAGCAAATAGCCCAGCCTTATTCCAGCAATGCCAAATGCTTTAGAAAAAGTTCTGAGAATTATAAGATTGCGGTATCTGTCAAGCAGTTTCTGACAGGTCAATCTATGAAATTCATAATACGCCTCATCCACAGCTACTATACATTTCTTCATTTTCACAACCTCTTCTATCCCATCAATATCCATTGCAGTACCAGTTGGATTATTTGGTGATGCGAAGATTACCAATTTTGAATTATATGCGCTACGACAGAATGCCTTTACATCAAATGTGAAATCACTTTTCAATGGTACCTGGTCAACCTTCAATTGTAGAACCCGCGCAAGATATGAATAAATTGCAAAACCCGGCTTTATAACGGTAATGGTATCTCCTTTATTGCAAATAGCAAGCATAATCGCAAGTATCAATTCATTGGAACCATTCCCGACAACAATTCCATCCGCAGGGTAATTAGTATAATCAGAAAGTTCTCTCTTTAATCCTTCGGGATTCTCAACCGGATAGCGATTCCAGGGTATCCTCTGTAGTCTGCTAAATATCTCTTTTTTATATTCAACGGGTATATCATAAGGAGACTCATTCTGATTCAGTTTTATCCTTGCCTGCTGGGGGACTTCATAAGCAGGCAATGTAATTATCGCTTCCTTAATATTTATCATACTACAACCTTCCTGAATTCATACTCAAGGATATCAGTAGCACCAAGCCTTTTTAAATTAGGAATTAATTTCACAACCTCACTCTTTTTTACCGCAACTTTTACCGCAAATCCTTTTTCTCCATACAATGGTGCAACGGTTGGTGAACGCATACAGGGAAGAATTTTTACTATCTTATCAAATTTATCTCTGGGCACATTCATTTCAAGCATTACCCTTTCTCGTGCGTCAAGCACTGCCTGAAAAAGCATTTTCAGTTCTTCAATCTTATTGCATTTCCAGGGGTCTTTAAGTGTTCTTTTACCAACTATAAATCTCGTAGTTGATTCCATAATTACCTTAAATACTCTCAATTTGTGTTCTTTCAATGTATTTCCTGTGGCAGTATTATCAATTATCATATCAGCGTCTTCAGGCGGAAAGACTTCTGTTGCTCCATAGGTCCGCAGGTATTTGTATTTGAATCCCTCTTTTTTCAAAAAATTCTTCGTCAACCTTTCGTATTCTGACGCAACTATTATTATCTTTTTATGCAAAGTGGCAATGTCTGCATCTTCAGGAATCGCTGAGACAATCTTTACCGGGTCTAATTTCAAATCCATAACCTCAATCACATCTGCATTAGATTCTATAACCCAATCCTTACCCGTAAACCCAGCGTCATGCGAACCGATCTCAATCAAATCCGGTATATTCTGCGGCCTCAGTATCTTTATTTGAAGTTCAGGGTCATTAACGAACGGCCTATACACCCTTTCACCAATGTTGATATAAATCCCGGCATCATTAAAAAGTCTGATCACGTTCTCAAAGATACTGCCTTTAGGAATGACAATTTTCAATCTCTTCAATCAAACCTCCTTTCGTTTAAATAATTCTAAAGATTTGTTTTTTTATTTTTTAAAGTTTATGGTTTTTGTATGTGGTAAAAAAGTGGTTGCACTTCCGGGACCAAAAAGGATTTATTGACCCTTATTGGGCCCGGAAGTGCCAATACCAGTAATGATTAAAGTGGAATGTAGTGTGGTTGTGGTTAAGACAATTAATATCCGATATTGCCCTTAAAGAGCAATCGGTGAGAACTTTTTTATCCATTAAAATCTTAACCACGATGCAAGTATATTCAAAAATTCATTATTGTCAAGTATGCAATTCATATCAAAAATAAAAAAGGGGTGGCCTTCACCACCCCCTTTCAGGTTCGTTCAGAATTATTCTGTAATCACGATTTTGGCGCAGTCATAAGATTTTGGTGTAATCAATCGCACAAAATACACTCCGGATTTCACATCATCTCCATTTATATCCTTTCCATTCCAGACAAGTTTTAAGAAATCATAGTTGTAAATTCCCTTATACAATTTTCTCACGAGTTTTCCAGTAATATCATAAATATTACATTCTATTAACATTCCCTTTTCAACAGGACAAGAGATGTAAACTGTTCTTTTCGCAGGATTGGGATATACGCTTAAATGGGTAGTAACTTTTACATCTTTATTTTTTGCATCTTCCTGAGCTCCTACACCGTAGAAGCCGGCGACCTTTAGGACCGCCCCTGGACAGGACGCTCAGGTACCATATTGATAGAGGGTAAGCCAGTATGTTCCATCTCTTGGGTCCCTTACAACACCACGAATATTACAGGAATCCGCAGGGTACAATCTGAAAAAGTTTATTTTCTGACAATTCAAGGGGTTGAGTGCAAAGACACCCGCACTATCAAGGGTGGAACTGCTATTAAAGAATGTATAGGCATTCAACAAATGTGCAGGATTTGAGCCAATCGCTGGAACATAATCAAGACATCTTGCTCCATAATAGGCACCCTGATACGGATGGGTCATCTGTCTTATTACCGTGCCCATCGTGTCAACACAATATATGTATTGGGTCTGGCCACCGGTCGTTCTCCTATCCGAAATATAAATTTGACGGTTGGTATTATCCCAGGCAAGACCGCAGGGATAATCTATATATGATACACTGAATGACCGCAGCACGGTTCCTGATGTATTGATTTTATAAACCGCTTTATGCCTCTTATTGAGAACCCAGAAGGTATTATCATAAGAGCAATATTTCAAATCAATACAACCACTGTCATTGTTAGGTGCTGGAATTGTTCCATAACTCGTAACGAAACTATCTGAAGAGGCGATGTAAATGACCTGCGTGGTATAATTGACATAATAGATACGATCTGTATTGGGATTATATGTAATTCCGTATGTTCCCTGGGGATATACACCTCTTAACCAGTATCTCTCACCAGCCGCAAAGCAGAAAGAAGTAGCAAAGAGCAATAGAATGAGGCTTCCCAACATAATTTTTTTGTTCATAATGCCTCCTTCATCTATATTAGTATAATATTCAAATAAAGACTGTTGTCAAGGGTGAAAATTGACTATTTCTCTAACCAATCAATCACTCACTTAATTTCAAGCTCCACATCCCCCGGAATTGTATGGCCATAACCTGAATAAACCTGAAAACTAACGCTGATTCCTGATTTGATTAACTGATTTAGTCCGTCAAGATTTGCCTTTATTCTATGTTCTAATTCATCTTCACCAAGCATTACTCTGCACTATCCCCTTTCTCCTCAGCCACAACTCGTTTTAACCATTATTTCTACGCCATAAGGACAGCACACGATATATGCGTGCCGTATCTATCTCCAGCCCATTCAAAAAACACGATGATAAGAAAATAAATATACTAATTACTTTTCTCTTCATTGATTACCCCCCCTTTATAATTTTCTTCCAAGAATCAATAAATTCTGATCAACGCAGATTGTATCCAATTACTGCGCCCGTAGAAGGAAGTAATACAAGCGGTATAACAACAATCTTTGGCCAGGGTTTACAATTATGGGAATCCCAATAATATGCCGCATACGAACTTATTAATGCCCCAGCACCGGCACCGAGCGCCGCCCTCCACCAAGTTCCCTTTTCTTTGAACAATTTGCCAGTGATTGTCGTTGTTGTACTTGTAAAAATCATATTTGAAATCGTGTATATTGGGATATAAGCATCAATTTCGCTGTATTCATAATTGAAGGCCCAATAAAAACTTGTAATAAAGATAGAAATCCCTAAACCAGCACATCCCCCCATACACTCAAAAATATAAATTCCAGTTTGTCTAAAAAATCTACTACGGTCCCAATTGTATCCAACTGTTGCACCGATACTCGGTAGTAAACAATATTCAACACCAAACCGATGGAAATTATATTCAACAAAAGAAACAAAAGAACTGGCGATGCCCGCACCAATAGCCGCCTTTTTCCAGTTGCCACCTTGTTTAAATAATTTGCCAATTAGGTGTGTTCCAGCGGTTGTCAGTGCAGTAGTTGTGAGCGCATATCCAGTTCCATATATCCATGGCTCAGGCCCGTTTGTCCATTGTTTTTTATTATTGAGCGAATATAGTGAAAAATGTGAAATCAAAGCACCTGCATTGCTGGCTAAAAATTCCAATCCATAAATTATAGGACGACTGTCAGAATTGTTATTGACTACCTGATTTTCATAACAAAGGTGTTTGTCTAATTTACAAATATTGACTCTGTCACCAGATGACTGGAATATAAATAGAAATATGAAAAAAAGAGCTTTCATTGTTTTAGGTATCTAGGGCTCCTGATTTTCATCAGAAAAAGTTTTGGACTTTAAGGTATTTTCATAACTCTTTCTCATATGTATCCCTCAAAAATCCCCTCGCGTTGAAGTTCTCTTTAAACCTCCCGAGTCCCCAGTTTGGTTCCATATTCAAAGTAAATGTACCCAAATCAAGATATTGAAAACCTCTTAGCCGGCCCCATTTTATCACTTCATAGAATAATAAATTAACCGGGCGGTATGCTTGATATTGATTATCATGGCTGATATAAAAGGCAAGTATCACCCTGGGATTGGTCACAAAAATGACCATTCCACCGACCATCTTCTCTTTGAGATAGGCACCAAAAAGAATGATATCATCCGGGAACAGATTTTTCAGTCTTAAAAGTTCGCTCAAGGTATGGGTTGGCGATACATTGTGTCGCATCCCAAGATTGTTTTTCAATATCTCATAGTATTGTGCATAATCATCTGTTATTCTTACTTTCACGCCTTCTCTAATTGCCTTTTTTGTGGAGCGCCGTGCATCCGGATGGAACACAAGGAGTGGTTCTGCGATATCCAAAGGTATGACTGCAGTTATCTCTCTTTTTCTGTACTTAAATCCGTGCTTCATCAATGCAAAATCTATATATTGATTTGGCTGGTGATAATAAACAAGGGGGGTCTGGGTAAGCACGACCTGTCTGATTCCTTCTTTTTTTAAAAACTCAATTAGATGTGCGACACAGAGATAGATATCATGTATTCCAATTCCTTGCTTTAAAACAAATCCGCCATAAGATGCACCTTTATGTGAGATAATGGTCTTATCCTCAATCACTGCAGGAAAGAGTGCAATTATGTTCTCTTTTTCTTTTATTAAAAGATGATGACTTTTGAATCTTTCCGGTGGATGGTAGCTCAGGAATTTCAAGGTATGGAAGATTGTTCCATTATTTGCCTGTTTTACAAATTCTTCCCAAACCTTATGATCTTTCTCTGTAAATTTGATTACTTCCATATCCAATTTTATTCAAAAGAACCTCAAAGTCAACAACACAAAAAAGAAAATCGTATTGTATCTTAAATCTCCACACCTTTCTATTGACTTTATATTAATCTTGTATATACTTTGACAATAAGGAGGTTTTAATGATTGAGAGAATTAAAGGAATTCTGTTCAGTCCAAAGACTGAATGGGAAAAAATAAAATCAGAGCCAACAAATATAGCCCAGGTATTGACTGGTTATGCAATACCCCTTGCCTTAATCCCGGCAATATTCGGTTTCTTGGGCTATGTACTCATTGGTGTTAATTTCGGAATGCTGGGTGTAATAAGATACCCATTTGCATCTGCCATTGTCTGGGCTATAGTCTGGTTTATTTTTACACTCATAGGGCTTTATATTGAAGGAATCGTAATAAATGCACTTGCTCCATCTTTTGATTCAGCGCCAAATGTTACAAATGCATTTAAGCTTGCAGTTTATTCTATGACCCCTTATTTTGTTGCTGGAGTTCTTTATATCTTTCCAGTTCTCGGGATACTCGTTCTTCTCGCCTCACTTTACGGATTATATCTGATGTATCTGGGAATGCCGGTTATGATGTCCACCCCTAAAGAAAAGGTTATTGGATATATGATCGTCGCTATTATTGTAATGTTTGTTATAAATATTATTGTGGGCGCGATTGCTGGTGGCATACTTGCTGCAACATATCGTCCTATCTGGAGGTTTTAAAAAATTAATCTAAGACGATCTTAGTTCCGAAATCTCCAAAAAATGCTTTTTTAGCATTCTCAAGCGAAGTTATTATTACTTCTTGGCCCCCTGACTCTAAAAATTTAATTGCGGCCTCAATCTTTGGCCCCATACTGCCTGCTGGGAAATGTCCCTCACTTAAATACTTTTTTGCCTCACTTAAAGTAATCCTATCAAGTTTCTTCTGGTCAGGTTTTTTAAAATTTAAATATACATAATCAACAGCAGTTAAGATAGCAAGAATCTGTGCCTTTATTTCAATAGCAAGGACTGCCGAAGCAAGGTCTTTATCAATTACCCCATCAATACCCTCATAGGTACCATCAATCTCAATATAAACAGGAATCCCACCGCCCCCGGCAGCAATCACTATCACCCCCTGATCAACAAGCTGTTTAATGATCTTGGAATTTACTACCTTTACAGGCTTAGGTGAAGGAACAACCCTGCGATAACCCCGTCCCGGGTCTTCTTTTATTGTCCAGTTAAATAATTCAGCCAGTTTATTTGCCTGTTTTTCATTATAAAAAGGACCTACAAATTTTGTAGGATTTATTATTGATGGGTCATTGGCATCCACAATTATTTGCGTTACAATCGTAACAACATCCCTTTCAATACCCAATCTTTTCAATTTATTCTGTAGACTCTGTTCAATCATATATCCCATTCCACCCTCGGTATCCGCAACAATCACACCGAGTGGCAGGGCAGGAATCTCCTGGGCAGTTCTCTCAACCCTTAAAAGGGCATTACCCACCTGGGGACCATTGCCGTGGGTAATAGCAATATGGTATCCTTGCTTTATCAGCTCTACAACTATTTCAAGGCTTTTCCTCGTATTGGCAAACTGGACATGTATATCATCCCTTCCGGTCATGGAAATAGCATTTCCGCCAAGGGCGATAACTGCCTTCTTCATTTTTTATTATACCCAATCCCTTTTTTTCGTCAAGTCTTGACTTCGGTCAATTTTTATTTATAATTAAATTCAGTTATGAAAAAAATTCTTGAAGCCACTGATATAAAAAGGATTACCACCAGGATTGCCCGTGAAATAGTTGAAAGAAATAAAGGAACAAAGGATTTAGCACTGATCGGCATAAAAAGGCGCGGTGATATACTCGCCCAGCGTATTGGTACGGAGATTGATGATTGTGAAAAGACAAGAGTTCCGATTGGTGCCCTTGATATAACCCTTTATCGTGATGACCTGCAGCTTGTATCAGAAACACCGATAATAGAAGGAACTGATATAAATTTTGATATAAATAATCGCATCGTAGTCCTCGTTGATGATGTTTTATTCACCGGCCGAACGATTCGTGCCGCAATAGAAGAAATCCTTGATTTTGGTAGACCAAAAAAGATTCAACTTGCGGTCCTCATTGACCGCGGGCATAGAGAACTTCCCATCCAGGCAGATTATGTTGGTAAACGGATAACAACATTAGAAAAAGAAATTGTGGATGTATATCTTAAAGAAATTGATGGTAAGGACCTCGTATTTGTCCACAGAAAAGCAAAGACAAAAAATATAAAGGTAAAAAAAGGTCGGATAAAGATGGCTCATCATTCCCGACCAAAAATTGAACAATTAAAAATAACTGAAAAATAATGAATCCAAAAAAAGACCTTTTGGGGATTGAGGGGTTAAGTAGCAAAGATATAATCAATTATTTAGATACTGGAGAAAAATTTCTTGAAGTATTGGAACGTCCCATTCCCATCATTCCTGCGTTACGTGGTAAAACAATACTCACACTTTTTTTTGAACCATCCACCAGAACCCAAATTTCATTTAGCATGGCCGCAAAAAGATTATCTGCAGATATTGTAAATTTTTCATCAAGTACATCAAGCGTTAAAAAAGGAGAAACACTCTTAGATACCGCAAAGAATATTGAAGCAATGAAGGTTGATGGTGTAGTTGTGAGACACTTTGCTTCAGGTGCGCCAAAGATTCTCGCTGATAACCTTAATGCATTTGTCATAAACGCCGGGGATGGAACACATGAACATCCTACTCAGGCATTACTTGATATAATGACGATGCGTCAGCATTTTGGTTATATTAAAAATCTCAATGTATTGATTGTAGGGGATATACTTCATTCAAGGGTCGCCCGTTCCAATATCTTTGGATTAAAAACGCTCGGGGCAAATGTCGCGGTCTGCGCGCCACCAACCCTTATACCGATTGATATTGATAAGTTAAGTGTAGAAGTCTTTTATAATCTTGATGAAATTATTGGTGATTTTGATGTTGTAATGGTATTAAGAATACAGTTGGAAAGACAGGAATCAGGACTTTTCCCTTCGGTTAGAGAATATCGCAATTTGTATGGTTTGACTGTTGAACGCGTTAAGAAAATGAAACCAAAGAGTATCGTTATGCACCCGGGTCCAACTAATCGCGGCATAGAGATAGACCCGGAGGTAGCAGATGGACCAAAATCGGTAATTCTAAAACAGGTAAAGAACGGAGTGGCAATGAGGATGGGAATACTATTTATCCATGCGGGGGGTAAAATTGAATAGCCTGTTGATCAAAAATGGACGGGTGATTGATCCAAAATCAAAATTTGACCGCATTACTGATATACTAATTGAAGGAAATAAAATACAGAAGATTGAGCGTAATCTTAAGATTGATGCCGACAAAATTATTGACGCAAGCGGAATGATTATAAGTCCGGGCTTTATCGACCTTCATTGTCATCTCCGTGATCCGGGTCGTCCCGATGAAGAGACTATTGAAAGTGGTTCACGGGCGGCAATCGCCGGTGGATTTACTACTATCTGTTGTATGCCCAACACAGAACCACCAATCGATAACGAAGGTATTGTAAATTATATAATAAAAGAGGCAGAAAGGGTAAATCTCTGCAGGGTCTTCCCGATTGGAACAATCACCAAAAAACGGGAAGGGAAAGAAATTTCTGAATTCGGTGAGTTAATAAGAGCCGGAGTTAAAGGTTTTTCTGATGATGGCAATACTGTCAGCGATGCGCGGGTCCTGCGCTATGCTATGGAGTATTCAAAGATTTTTGACGTACCAATATTTGAACATCCCATTGATGAAAATTTGAGTAAGGGCGGGGTGATGAATGAAAGTGAAGTATCAACCAGACTCGGGCTCTCAGGGTCACCAGCCATTGCAGAAGAGGTAATCGTGGCGAGGGATTTGATGCTTAGTAAATTTACCGGTGCAAAACTCCACCTCTGTCATATTTCCACAAAGGGTTCTGTAGAACTGATAAGAAAGGCAAAAAAAGAAGGCATTGATGTAACCTGCGAAACCTGTCCCCATTATTTTTTCTTCAATGACAGCGTCCTTGAAACATATAACACAAATTACAAAGTAAATCCACCGATAAGGACCGAGATTGACCGAAGGGCAATAATTGAAGGATTGCGCGACGGAACTATAGATTGCATCAGCACTGACCATGCCCCACATACACAGGCTGAGAAAGAACTTGAATTTGCCTTAGCACCATTTGGGATTATTGGATTTGAGACCGCACTCTCTATGATAATAATGCAACTGATTAATCTGGAAAGATTTTCCTGGCTTGAGGTCCTTGATAAACTTACCGTGAAGCCCGCTCAGATATTAAAAGAAAAACTTGGTGTAATAAAAGAAGGGACAATTGCCGATATTGTAATAATCAATCCAGGTATCAAATGGATATTAAGTTCGGAAAATATAAAATCAAAATCAAGAAATACGCCATTTTTGAATAAAGAACTCACCGGCCGAGCCGAATATGTAATTAGAAATGGCGAGATAAAATATCAAGCTCAAATATGAATGAAATAAAAGATGTAAGGGAAATTCCTTCTGTTGATAAAATATTGAATTTTCCTGAATTAAAAGATTTTACTGACGAATTAGAGCATGCATATATAATAAAAGTTATTCGTGAGAAAACAGAAGATTTTAGAAAAAGGATAATTGATAAAGAAACTTTAAGTATTGATGATTTAAAAAACTCAATTATTGAGGAATTAAATGATTTAATAAAGCCTTATTACACCTACGCAATAAACGGATTGGGAGTTATCCTTCACACTGGATTGGGTAGGGCACCATATATTGAAGGTATATTACAATCATTGTATTCTGTTAGTATCGGGTATTCAAAACTACAGATAGATGAAGAAGGGAAAAGGGCTGACCGCTATAAAAAAATAAGCAGATTACTCCAGATCATAACGGGTGCAGAGGCTGGAATGTTTGTAAATAACAATGCCGGAGCAACATTATTGATACTCAATACCATTGGTAAAGGCAAAGAAATTATTATTTCCCGCGGGCAATTAATTGAAATCGGCGGTTCGTTTAGAATTCCTGATGTAATGGCTCAGAGCGGTGCGATATTGCGTGAGGTTGGAACAACAAATCGGACCCACTTGAAAGATTATGAGTCAGCGATAAACGAAAATACTGCTGCAATTTTGAGGGTTCATCAATCAAATTATCGGATATCGGGTTTCACTAAACAGGTGCCACTTGAAGAACTCGTCATGCTGGGAAAGAAATATAATTTACCGGTGATTGATGATTTAGGAAGTGGCGCTTTGATTGATTTCTCAAAATATAATCTACCTAAAGAACCCCTGGTTCAGGAAAGCGTAAAGATCGGTGCAGATATAATTTGTTTCAGCGGTGATAAGTTGATTGGTGGTCCCCAGTGTGGAATAATCATTGGCAAAAAAGAATATATTGAAAAAATAAAAAAGAACCCGCTGACAAGGGCATTGAGATGTGACAAACTAACGAGTGCTGTCCTTGAAGCAACACTCCAGTTATTTTTAAGAAAGGAAGAAATAATCTTAGAAAATCACGGCGTTATGTCATTACTTTTAAAACCAATTCAGGATATTAAAAAACAGGCACGGTGGTGTGCAAAAAAATTACAGGATTTACCTGATCTAAAATTGGAGGTCAGATGGTCGGTATCTGAAATAGGTGGTGGTTCATTGAGCACTGAACAATTGCCAACATATGTTTTAGCAATCAAGCCCAAAAATTTTTCGGTTGAGCATCTTGCAAAAAGATTGCGCCTTTCTAATCCACCAATATTTGGCAGGATTGAAAATGGCCATTATTTACTTGATTTCCGAACCATATTTAAGGGAGAGGAAAAAATTATCATTGATAAAATATTAAATATTTTGAGTAATAAATGATCGAGTCAATTAAGAAGCACATCGTCATTGGAACAGCAGGACACATAGACCATGGCAAAAGTGCATTGATAAAGTCTTTGACCGGGACAGACCCGGACCGATTGAAGGAAGAAAAAGAAAGGGGAATGACTACGGATCTGGGTTTTGCATTTTATGGTGATGATGTCACAATAATTGATGTTCCAGGACACGAAAAGTTTGTCCGTCATATGCTTGCTGGTGCCAGCACAATAGATTTTGTATTATTTGTTGTTGCTGCGGATGACGGGGTAATGCCCCAGACAATTGAACATTTTGAAATATTAAAATTACTTCAGATAAAAAGGGGGGTCATTGTCATAACCAAGATTGATCTGGTAGACAACCAACAACTTGACCTGGTGGTAGATGATATAAAACATTTAACTAAAGATTCATTTCTACAAGAAGCACCTATAATCCCTGTATCAAATGTTTCTGGAGATGGCATTGATACTTTAAAAATGATTCTCCAACAGATGATTGAACAGACCGAGCCAAAAACGGACAAAGGCATTTTTAGAATGCCGATTGATAGATGTTTTACAATGAAGGGTTTTGGCACAGTTGTTGCTGGAACAGTACTTTCAGGTAAGATAAAAGTCGGCGACACAGTAGAACTGCTTCCCCAAAAAAGGGAATTAAAAATACGCGGCATAGAAGTTCATAACAAAAAAGTTGAAGAAGTTGGTACCGGATTTCGTGCCGCAATTAATATTGCGGGTGCTGAGAAAGAAGAAATTGAAAGAGGCAATGTAATTGCCCAGCCGGGATTTTTTGAACCTTCTCTATTTATGAATGGCTCCCTGTACCTTTTGCATTCATCACATCCATTAAAAACCTTCTCGCGAATAAGACTGCATCTCGGGACGAGCGAAATTCTCGCAAGGGTTGTGATTTTAGAAAAGAAAACAATGGAACCCGGCGAAAAGTTAATGGTACAATTCCGGCTTGAAACACCTGCAGTTTGTGATATTGGAGACAGATTTGTAATCCGAACCTATTCCCCACCGGTGACAATCGGTGGTGGTGTTATATTGGTTCCAAAAGCGGATAAAATAAAAGAATTCGATGAAGAGATTTTATCACACTTGCAAAAAATTGAAACCCAGGAGCCTGCGGTAATCGTAGAAGAAAATTTGAATCAAAGTTTTACCTTGCCCTTAAGACCCGAAGAAATTGCGCATGATATAAATCTTCCGGTTGATAATGTGAAAAATATAATTCAAGATTTATTGAATCAAAAAACATTGCTTGTGGTAGATGAAAAACGCAACTTATATTACTCCCGTAAAAATTTAGATAAACTTGAAGAGATGATAGTAGGAATTGTTAAAACCTTTCATCAGAATAACCCAACCCTTGTTGGCATACCAAGACTTGAATTGTTAAATAAATTGCCCAAAGGATTGGATAATACCTTATTTAATTTTACCATACAGCATTTAAAAGAGGTATCTAAGATTAAGATTTCCAACGATGGGAAAATAAGCCTTTATGATTTTCAAGTTGCCCTTGATGAAGAACTTGGCAGAATGGTTAAAAAACTGGAAAATATATATATTGATGCAAGGTTTCAGCCCCCGGAGTTAGAAAAAATAATAGAACAAAGAATTGGACCCCCTGAACTCGTAAAGAAGGCATACCGTTATCTCCTTGATAATGGGACCCTTGTCAACGTTGGGGAAGGTGTTGTATTCCACAAAGAAATGGTTGAAGAAGCAAAAAAGAAGATAATCAATTTCCTGATGGAGCATAAAGAAATTAGGGTTTCTGAATTCAGGGATTTATTAAACGCCAGCAGAAAATTTGCACTTCCACTTTTGATTTATTTTGATTCAAAAGGCATCACCATTAAACGAGGAGAAATCAGAGTGTTAGGAACTGGCGGAGGCGTGTAGGAATCGAACCTACCATCCCCCTTTCGAGGGATAACCGGGTTTGAAGCCCGTCAGGCACACCAGCACCCATCCGCCTCCAAACATATTGTATTATATTTATCAAAACAATTTTGTCAATTATTAGATTTTTTTTCATTCAATGATTTTGCAATAACGATTTTATTCCTGCCTGTTTCTTTTGCTGAATATAGGGCCCGGTCAGCCTGCTCTATGAGATCAACCCTATTCTTTGCATCTTTTGGATAGTGAGCAATACCAACACTTATTGTAAATTTTATCTTCACCTGATTAAATAGCACCTCAGATTTATTGATATGGTCCTTTAACCTCACCGCAATTTCAACCCCTTTCTTCAAATTACTATTAGGAAGTATTATTGCAAATTCTTCTCCACCATATCGACCGGCAATGCCAGTTTGCGAAATCAATCTTCCGATGAATTTCAAAACCTCGTCACCTGCCTGATGTCCATATGTATCATTTATCTTTTTAAAATAATCTATGTCAAATAACATAAGGACAAATTCTTTTTGTTTTTTTATCTCCTGTTCAAGCAATTCCTGAAAATGCCTGTGGTTATATAAACCAGTAAGGCCATCCCTTATTGAAAGTTCTTTTACCCTCTCATAAAGGATTGCCCTCTGCCAGGCAAGGGTAAGCTGAGAGGCGAGTATGTGTAATGCCTCAACATCCTCCTCACCAAATCTTTTTCGTCTGTGGTCCTCAAGCCATATCACCCCGAGGACTTCATTATCTCCCTTGACCGGTACACCAAGAAATGACCCGCGATTTTTCTTCTCACCTTTCTTTAATACAATCAGATTACCTTCACTCAAATCTTCTTTCATTATATAGTTACGATGTCTAACAACCAATCCCACAAGCCCTTCATCGAGCCCGAATTTTGTATTTTCTTTGAGATAGGTAGATTCAAGAACCGTTCCCTGATTATTCAATTCATCTACTGAGGCAATGGATAACTCATCACAATTTAAGACGGCTTTAAACGATCTTACTGTATCGCTAACAATGGTCTTTAATTCCAATCCGCGTTGCAATCTGCGCGCAAGTTCTGCAATAGAAGAAAGATATTTAGATTCATATCGTTCTTTTTCATACAATCTCAGCATTGAAATCAAAAATCCTATTCCCTTCGTTGCTTCATCAAAAAGAATCTTGTCTTCATCGGTGAAACCATCTCCCCTGCGGTCAACAACAAAAATACCTTCCACTCTATCGAGTATTAAAACTGGCGCAATCATTACCGAATTAATTCTGACATCACCACGATAATAACCGAGTTCTTCCGAGCTCTGAACAAATTCTTTTATAAGCACAGATTTCTTTTCTAAGATTATCTGGCGATATAGTCCCCTCTCCACATTTATTACAGAGTCAGAGAGGAATAATTCTGAACAAGAAAAACCCTGCACAAGAATGAGTTTATCTTCATTATAAGAAAAAATTGCAGTGGTATGAGATTTAAAAATACTATGAACAAATTTTACATAAAAAAGTAATGGCCTTTCAATCCCGGGATGACGGTCAATATCCTTTATTGATGTGATAAGATTTTTTGCTTCAAAATTTGCGGGTCCAAAGAAATAATCCCTTGCTTCATATCGTGCTAAAGATTTTTTTAGTTTATCTTCACGTTTAGTTATCTTATCAATTATTACCGCTGTCACAATAATGGTAATTACAAAAAATATAATAGAAAAGGGGTTAAATTGTTTTTTAAAGATACTTGAACTTAATTCCGTCAAACACAATATACCAGCAAAAATCCAGTAATGTTTTTGAGTTTCTTTATAACCAATAATTGGTATGGCTGGAAAGTACAGTAAAAAAAATGGCGATTTTAATCCACCCGTTAACTGAATTAATAGATTCAGTATGATACCCGCAATTAACGTGTGATGTAATTGAATTTTTTTTCTCAGCGTGTATAGTAAAAAATATGCAATTACTACACCCAGTAATACATAGCCAAATCTGATATCAATATTATATTGTAAAATTCCCCGCGCCGATATAATGGCATAGATAAGGGCGGCAATATAAAAAAATATCATTCTGCTTCAACCGGTTCTTTTTATCAAATGTGGTACCAAATCAGCCAGGAATATATCAGAAACATTTGTACAATTTCTTAAATAACCGATAATCAATGGAGATCCCCAGGTCTGTCCCCTTGAAACAATAATTTCAACTAGCCCTTCTATATTATTATCTAAAACTATCGTCTGTTGCATATATTGATTATTTTATAAATTTTTATTATAATGTCAATGGTATTTGTTTATTGACAAATGGCAAAAAATCTTTATAATTATCAAGTGTTCAGGTTAATTTTTTTCATTATCTGCCAGTATCAGCCCCAAACCCTGGCAGTACCACCATTTGAACATACATTTGGTTTTTATCGTGCATCAAAGTATTATTTAAGATTGTATATCGGACCAAATTTCGATTACAATGACCCTCAGGGTATTGCCGCAGTAAAGTTAAAAGAACTTGATGACCCAAAGACAAAGAAAGACGATGATGAATTAACCGTCTTTGCAGTGAATTCCGGCTCAGGACAAATTGTTTATAATATTGGGTTATCGGCTGTAAAATTATTTGGAAATGAGAAAATGTTTTCCCAGCCCAAAGGAATAACTGCCAATGAAGATGGTTTAGTATGTGTTGCTGATTTTGGAAATAAGAGGGTTGTAAAATTGCAATACGCAAAAGGTAAATTAGAGTTGATTGGCGAGATACAACTTCCAGGCAGGCCATTTGATGTATCCCTTGATTCAAAGAATAACTTATATATCACAGATTACGATAACTCAAAAATATATGTTTATTCTCCTGCAGATTCTCTATTGAGATCTTTTGGCAGAGAAGGGCAATCTTATGGTGAAATCTTCCATCCAATGGGCATTGAAGTAATTGATGCAGATGCACCTAATAACCATTATAAAGATGAGTTTATTGTGATAATTGATAACGATGGTAAAAGGGTATCCAGATTTGCGACTTCTGGGAGATTTTTGAACTCATTATATAGTTTTGAAATTGGTCTTGCTGAAGCGAACTTTCTGTATTGCGCGATTGATTACTTTGGGAATATATATGTGACCGATGAGAAAAATGACCAGATACATAAGTTTGATCGTAATTTAACATATATAATATCTGAAGGAAGAACCGGGGTTGGACAGGGAGAATTCCATTCACCGCGTGGTATTACTATTGGAAGACGATATGGTCAGGTTTTTATCACCGAAAAAGAAGGCGGACAGTATCTCTGGATTTCAATAGACGCAATATTTGTTGGTTGTTTCCCATCCGTTTTCTCGGCGAAACAACCAGGAACAACACTGGCACTATATGTTACAGACGAAGCAAGGATTGATATTGATATCTATAATCAGGCAGGACAGAAAATAGCAAATTTGATAGACGGATTAAAAAAACCTGCCGGTGAAGTTCTAATTGTCTGGGATGGACTGGATGATAAAGGTAATGTTGTGCCACCCGGGGAATATGAATTCAGAATAACTGTCAGGGCTCGCCACGGGCATGGCGCAAGGGTAAAAAAATATTTAAGGGGTGTTGTAAAATGTATAGGAACATAAAAATTAATAATTTTTGTCTTTGTTTTATGGGCACAATCTTTTTTTGTGTCAGTCTTTGTTTCGGCACAAAATATGCAGGTGAATTTCAGGAGTTAATCGTTGGCGGAAGGACTTGCGGTATGGGTGGTACCGGCGTTGCACAGGGCATTGACCCAAGTTATATTGTTTTAAACCCTGCAGGTTCGTTTCTCATTAATAAATCCCTTCACATTATGCATGCAGAGAATTTTGCCGGTATTGTAAAAAATGAGTTTGGTGCTATAGTTATTCCAAAGGAAAGTATTATTTATGGTGTCGGGGCTCAAATGGTTTATGTCGGCAGCATTAAATTAACAACCCTTCCCGATACAACCAAACAGCCCGGGGATGAAAATATACCCATTCCTTATGATACAGTATCAACAAAGGATATGGTCTTTTATCTAAATTTCAGTAAATTAAAAAATATTTTTTCTTATGGAATGAATCTGAAAATATATTATCGCGACCTCGCGGTACTCACCGGTATTGGTGGCGGGTTTGATATCGGATTGAAATTGAATTTAAGCAATCTAAATGCCGGTATTAGCATACGTGATTTTGTTCTTGCCCCTATCTACTGGGAAAGCGAAACAAAGGAGTATATATCACCCAAGATATGCCTTGGCATAGCACCGAATATTCCTATAACAAAAATGAATTTAGTTTTGACAATAGAATCAGATATTGTAAAAGACCTTTCTTTAAATGATTTTATGTTGAATAATGGAATAGAAATTGCATATCAAAATAAAATTTATGGAAGGCTGGGTAAAAGTAATAATCGTTATACCGCAGGTGTGGGTTTAAAATATAAAAAACTAACCTTTGATTATGGTCTCATAACCCACCAGGATCTTGGGATATCAAACAAATTCTCTGCCGGTATTGAATTTTAATAAAAAATAATGCTTAAGGCTGAAATTTTTCGTAAATTAATGAACCTCTGGGCAATCTTTATACCAGTCTTATATTATCTTCTACCCCAGCCATCAGCAAGATCTTTACTAATCATTGTAACAGTAGTCATTGTTGCGGTTGACTTTATTCGTCTTCATGTAAATGGTGTGAAAGAAGGATTTATCCTTTTCTTCGGTTCTTTTTTAAGGAGAAGAGAATTAACAAATCTTAGCGGTGCAACATTTTTATTATTAGGTTGTTTGATTACGGCATTACTATTCTCCCGTCCCATTGTAATTTCTGCCTGTACTTTTGTCATTGTCGGCGATACATTTGCTGCAATGTTCGGACAGAATATAAGAGGACCAAAATTATTTAAAAAAACACTCATTGGAAGCATAGCCTATTTTTGTTCAAATTTAATTGTTGTTATTATTCTCCATTCTTTATTAAACGTACCGTTATGGATTCTCTTTTCTGGTGCTCTTATGTCAACGATATTTGAAGCCCTGCCTCTTCCCTGGGATGACAATTTTTCAGTTCCAATACTCACCGGTATTGGAATGAGTTTGATTATGTAGTTTTTAATAAAATATCCTTATCAATACAAAAATCACCATTGCACATACAGCAATTATTGCACCTATCCAGCCGATAAGACATAGAGAAGTTACAATCACACCCGCAATAAATACTCCAATACCGATGAAAAATATTGACTTTTTGAAATCAAGCCCCATTAAATAAGCAAGCAGGGCACCAGTCCAGGCTCCAGTCCCCGGCAGAGGAATTGCAACAAATATAAGAAGTCCAAGTTCTTCATATTTTTCAATCACCCTGCTCTTCTTTCTGGTTTTGCTAAATAACCAGTCAAAAAATCTTTTAAACAGATATACCTTACATAATAAATCAGTAACCGGTTTTAAAAAAAGTAAAATAAAAGGAACAGGAAGTATATTCCCAATAAAAGAGATAATAAATGCCTTTTGCCAGGGAATTTTGAATAGATTTATCGCCAGTGGTAATGCACCACGCAATTCCACAACCGGAATCATTGAGGTGAAAAAAACTGCCCATTCAGGAGTGAATCCTTTTGCAACAAGGTCTTGCGGTGTCATATCGAACCTCCTTTTTTTCTGATAATCCAGTCAATAAGAATTAAGAGAAATATCAAAAAATAAAAAATCGGTCTATCAAAGGAAAATTTTACAAGTTCATATCTTTTTTTATTTTCAATGAGATTAAATTTCTTCAATTGAGAAATATCGTAATATCCGCCGTTGGTTTTCAATGCAATTTTTTCAAGCAATTGCTCATTGACCAATTCCTCGGGCTCGGTCTCGATTTCAACAATCTTTAAATTTAATTTATTACTCCTCAATGTATCATTATAAAGATTGCCCATTGCAGATATAACAAATTCGCCGGGGTTCTCAGAAAAAAAGGATGTTTCATATATTCCTGGTTTTACCTCAAAGAAAGGAATTTTTTTATTTTGAAAATTAATATAAAATTCGCCTCCCGTGCCGGGCAGAAGATTTTGGTCATATGCCTTCAATTCAATCTTTATCTGTTCACCAATCCGATACTGATTTTTTGCTGTTCTCATTAATAACCGTTCACTTTTTCCATAAGGTGAGAGAAATCTTAAAACATCCTCAATCAACGGATTCAAAATATCTTTATTTTTTAAATTAATTTGCGTAAAATGCCATATGCCAAGTTCTGAAACATTGATTTGAAAAACAACGCCATTGCCAACCTTTCGGTAGCCAATCAAAGGGAATTCACCTGCCCGGGCTATAAGTGTTGTATTCTGTTTCACACCCAGGGCACGATTTATCTTTGAGACTGGTGCATATTCTTCTTTAGGTGAAAGTACCGAAAACGGTAATAAAATCTTAATCCGTAATTCTTCCTCAAGTTGCGAACCAGTTACCGAAAAAGGTAGAATTTCGTTTAAAACATTATTCATCCCGGTGATATTTCCCATAATAAGAATTCCCTTACCACCATTAAGAAAATCTTTTAAATCCCAATTTAAATTTCCATCAACATTATCAATAATCATTATATCAAACTTGTTTAAATCTATATTACCATTATTAACACCTCTCCCTTTAGTAAGGTACTTATCTTTTGAAATACGAATTATCTCCGCATATTCCACATCAATATTTCTTTTAAGAAAATTTATGATAAATTGTGTGTTGAAAGAAGGATGGTCTGTATAATAAAGCACTAAAATCTTACGTTCAAATACCTTTATTACAAAATTAAAATCATTGTTGTTATAATCAGATTCATCAACCTGAGGTCTGAGAACAACATTAAATTTTTGTTCACCAATTTTATTGGGCAAAACCCTAAATTCAATTGATTGTCGTGACACCTCTTCAGATAACTTATAATCCCTCGTAATTTGTATCCCATCACTTTTTAAATCAATCCTACCGATCTTACCACCTAACCCCCTTGTTTCGAGTACAACCTCAATTTTAACCGTATCATTTAGAAATGTGTAATCAGAATAAAATACATCTACAATTGACTGGTCTTTAATATATTTATTGCCTGCAGCAAAACAATAAACAGGCGTCTTGAAATTGTCAAAAATCTCTTCTGGTGCAGGTCCAAAATTGTGATTGCCATCCGAAATCAGAATAATACTTGACGGGGAAAGTTCTTCAGCGTATCGCAATGCACCAGTAATGTTGGTAAACCTTGGCTTTATACCAATTGTGTCTGAATAAACCGCCTCGCTGAAGAAAAGCTTATTGAATGTTAATCTCATCGAATCAACTTCCGATAATATTTCTCTGAAATATCTTTTCATACTTGGCGAAACATCCATGAGTAATACCGGGGATGATAATTCAGTTGTTTTTGTAAAATGAATGGAGAAGTTCGTTATCAAAAGGTATAATAAGATTATGGCGAAAACTCTTAGTAATAATTGTATTAATCTTTTGTGGTATAGCATTATACATAAAACGATTGCAGAGATACTAATTAATAATTGAATCAAGGTTAAAGACTCCAGGCGCGACCCTGATTATATTCGTATCTGATGCGGATACCGAGTCAACACCATAACACCCTTCGCCGAAGACTTGAATCAAATATTTCAAACTATCACGCACCTCAAACAAAAACTCACCGCGCTCAATCATGCTTATACCTAAAATCTTTTCATAACCAATCAGCGCTATCCCCCTGATAAGCAACGTATCATTTAATACCGCCCTGCCTCTTATAAAAATTGGATTATAAATGGTGTCGGGCGTAATTGTTGTAACAAAAGGTGCCCCGGGATTGCCGCTCAAATCTTTTATTTCCTTGAGAAATAGATAATATGTAGTATCATAATTTAATGAATCACTTTCAGGTTTAAGATATAGTTTTTTCATATAATACCAGTCTTTAGCCATCTTCCGCTTGGGAAAGACATAAAATATAATAGCAGTCGTGTCAACCGGTTCAGAGAATTCAATATAAAAATTTTTTAGTTTAAATCCTTTTGAATAACTGTATATTACAGGCGAAATTGTGTCAGGTTTTATTGAGCCAGTAAATTTTGTTTTAAAAATGCCAACCCTCTTTGCTAAATCATAAACCCGCCCTTCTATAAAATATTCAATCTTTGTCATCTTTTGTGTATATAAAGAGATCTGGTCTGGAGTATTGCCAGGAGTTACCGATATTATTTTTAAGGTATCCTGTTCGGTATAGATTGTAAAATTTTCAGGTTTAATACTAAGCGTATCAAGTTCTTCAGAAAAAAATAGAAGAATTTGATGCTCATTTATTGGGGTAATTTTTTTTAACCCGGGGTCTATGCGGTCTATGCGCAGTGGCGGACCTTTATGGGCGCAGAATAAAAATGAAATAACAATCAGACCAACAAAATACTTAAAAATTCTGAACATAGCATATTCTATTTCTTTTTATGAAAAAGTCAATTGATATTTAGAATTTCCTTTAATCGCTTTTGAGTTTTAGCCGGTGCATATTTTATTATTAAGTAAGAAAGGGCGCGATATATGTAAGACAATTCTTGGTCCTTTTTCAATGTTTCTAAATGTTTCTCAATCGTTTTCAAATCACCACGAATAAGGGGGCCGGTCAACCCCATTTTTACACCATATTTTTTAACATTATTGAAAGAATCAAAAATCATTGGCAGAACGACCTCTTCAAATTCTGTGTCCTTCCACCTTAATTTCTTTAGCAATATATGTATCGCCTCGCTCAAACTAACCACAAAATTACTTGAAAATACGCCCAATAAATGATATAGCGGTTTTTGCCTTTTGTCTATTTTGCGCATTTTAAAATTCTTTTTAGGGAAAATAGCGTGCGCGACTTTAATTGACTCTTTGTCACCCTGGACAAAAAGGATATATCTATTTCTTCTCGGCGGTATTACGACCTTTGGAAAAGAAGCAAAAGGATGGAGCGATGCCCGATAGATTTTCTTTTTTTTTGGAAATATTTCTGCTGGTAATACCCCGCTGAAATGGAATAAATGTTTCGTTTCAGTTATATACCTTTCTGCTTTATTATAGGCATTTATTAGTTCGTCATCCGGTGTGGCAAATAGTAGAACATTGGAGTTTCTTATCAAATCTACATATTCAGGATTCCTTTTTATCTGAAGAATCTGCACCGCTCTCTTTAATGCATTTTTATTTTTGTCAAAAACACCGTAAAGAATATCTTTCTTTCTTAAAAAATAGGCGAAGGTCAACCCAACACGGCCACAACCAATGAGTCCGATTTTCATTCTTTATCCTAAATTCTGAATAACTGTTTCTATATCGGTATAAAGGGCAACCGACTCACACTTTAATGCTGGATCAATTTTGTTCACCAGATCTTTTAATATTTTACTTGGACCAATCTCAAGAAAATTTTCATAACCCAATGATTTTAAATTATTTATTGCACCAACCCAGTCAACCCTTGCCAGCATCTGTTTTTTCAGAGAATCTTTCACTTCTCCAGCAGACGAAAGGAGCTTTTGTTCAACTACAGAATAAAATTTATGTTGCGGTGATTTGAATTCAATTTTGTCGAGAAATGAGCTGAATTCCTCTGATGCTTCTTTAAGATAAGGGCTATGCCACGCACCCCCGACATCAAGCGGAATTCCCCGTGCACGATTTTTTGCGGCAAATTGAGCGACCATTTGAATCCCCGCCTTTGAACCAGATATCACAATCTGATTTGGTGCATTTATATTTGCAATCACCACGGGCTCTTTAATCTCATCACTCACTCTGCGGCATTCCTGTTCAAGAACATTCGGGTCAAGGTTGATTATCGCCATCATTCCACCCTGTTTTCCACCTTTTTCCATAACCTCACCTCTTTTTTTAATCATAAGGATTCCGTCCGTAAAATTTGTTATGCCGCAATAAACTATTGCAGTTGCCTCACCTAAACTATGTCCCAATGACACATCGCCCGCAATTCCTCTATCCATTAAAATGTTTGCATAGGCAAGTGAAACAAGGCTAATCGCAGGCTGGGCAATACTCGTTAGGCTGCTTGTCTGACTCACCTTTTCACCCCATAGATATTCTTTTATGTCATAACCAAGAACCTCACAGCCCTGTTCAATTATTTGTTTTGCCTGTGGATATTTATTATACAATTCCCTGCCTATGCCGGGTTTAAACGCACCCTGTCCATCAAATAAAAATACGATTTTTTTCATTTATCACTCCTTTCTTAAATTGTTGATATTGCCATTCCTATTGCCAGTTCTTTGGTATGGCTAATACTGACAAATATTTTGGTTATCCTTAATTCCTCACATATCTCTTTTGCCCGACCGGATAAAACAACATAAGGGGCACCGCTTTTCTCATTCAACACCACAACATTTCGGAAACTTATACCTTGACGCCATCCAACTTTAATTGATTTTAAAACGGCCTCTTTCGCCGCAAACCTTCCGGCAAGTTCTTCATAACGAAAAACACCTCGCTCGGAGTATCTGAGTTCTTCAGGTGAAAATATTTTATCAACAAATTTTTTATGTTTTTCAATCGCCAATTTTATCCTTGCAACCTCAATTAAGTCAATACCAATACCAAATATCTCCATCTATTTTTTCGCTCCGATTCCGGTTACGGACGGACATTTTATTCGCACCCTTTGGTATTTTTTGCCCACCGTAGGTTTTTTGACAAAATAACCGCCAATTTCAATCCTGTATTCATCCACAGTCCCGATAAGTACACCCCTTTTATCTTCATACCACTTCACAGACCGTTTCTTTGAATTTACCGCACAGATAATATTCAATTCACCCGGAACGGTTGTCAACAAATCCTCTCCCGAGGGTGTGGTATATGCCTTTGTCTCTCCAAATGCAGTGTGAGAATGAAACTCACCAATATATTCTAATCCCTCAGATAATAATCTTAATATTGAATTAACCCTTTCCACCCTTTTTAAATCAACCGTAACATGGGCAAATCCACTATCCGCAGTTTGATATGGTATTGCATACTCAACAACATATTTATTTTCCCCTTTAACCCCGACCAGATAGCCGATAGTTTCTTTCTTAAATGTTTCAATTGCCGATGAAACAATGGATAAAAATGCGGGAAGACTAAGATACGCCTCAATTCCCCTTTTCTGAACATTATTTTCAAATTGCTCTATTTTCATATTTTTCGATTATCTGTGTTATCCTTTTTATACATCTTTCCCTACCGATTAATTCCATAGTTTCAAAAAGTCCTGGCCCTGCCTCAGTGCCCGTAATATAAACCCTTAATGGATGGATTAACTCTTTTGCCTTTATCTGTTTATTAGTACAATAATCTCTCAAAGTTTCTTCTATGTCCTTGGCATTAAAGTCTTTTATTATTTCTAATCTTTGATTGAATTCCTTAACCAATAATACACTTTTTTCATTGAAATATTTTTTTAATGCCTCGGGCTCATATTCAAAATCATCGGTGAAAAAATATTTTGCCTTGGCAATATCTTTAAAAACCTTCAATCTTGGTCTCATCAATAGACATACACGGTCAACCCATTCTTTTCTTTTATTATAATCATCTTCAGTTAAAAATCCGGTTGAAAATAAAAACGGCAATATGTTTGTAAGAAAGCTTTTTTCGTCAATGCGATTAATTATATAATGGTTATTCAACCATTCTAATTTTGCCTCATCGTATATTGCGTTTGCGGGGTTTATCCTCTCAAGAGAAAAAAGCTCTACCATTCGCTCTCGGGTCATAATTTCTTCATCACCACCTGGAGACCAACCGAGTAATGCAAGAAAATTTATCAGGGCATCTGATAGATACCCTTCTTCTTTATATTCGAGGACCGAACGGGCACCGAGTCTTTTTGATAGTTTCTTTTTGTCTTTACCAAGAATTACCGGCAAATGGGCAAAATGTGGGACAGGCATATTAAATGCATTATATAGTAGTATTTGTTTTGGTGTATTAGCGATATGTTCAACACCACGAATAACATAATTGATCTTCATTAGGAAGTCGTCTATTACACATGCAAAATTGTATGTTGGCATTCCATCGGATTTCATAATTACAAAATCTTCAATAGCGGCAGATTCTTTTTCAACTTCTCCGTGTATGATATCAGTAAATATAATTTTTTTATCAAGTGGCACAACAAATCTCAATGCTGGAACTATCCCGGTATTTTTTCGTCTATTTATTTCTTCTTGTGAAAATTTCTCGCGACAACGATGTTGCCAGTTCATTTTTTTATTGAAAAATTCGGCTCTTTCTCTTTCTATTTCTTCTGGAGTACAATAGCACCAGTATGCCTTATTTTCCTCAATAAGTTTTTTTGCATATTCTTTATATATCTCTTTGCGCTCTGACTGAAAATAAGGACTGTAATCTCCACCTTTTTCCGGTCCCTCATCCCAATCAAGTTTAAGCCAGTTTAATGAATCAATGATTACTTTTGTCATTTCTTTTGAAGAACGGGTTGCATCTGTATCTTCAATTCTTAAAATAAATTTACCATTATGATGGCGTGCGAATAGCCAGTTGTATAAAGCAGTTCTTGCGCTACCAATGTGAAAAAAACCGGTAGGGCTCGGCGCTATCCTGACTCTTATTTCTTGCTTCATAAAATTTATGATAATTAACTGCAGAGTAAACTCTGCTACTAAGCTTTAAAAAATTATCAAATAAGACTTACCCACAGCAAATATCTCTATATATCCACAGCCCACAGAATAACCACTTACAAACGGAGAGGGGGAGATTCGAACTCCCGTCCCATCTCTCGATGAGAAACCGCTTAGCAAGCGGGTGCCTTCGACCACTCGGCCACCTCTCCAACTTCTCAACCCTAATCCACGAACCACTTTTTATCTTCTTTTCTTACTATGCACGGAGGGCGAGGGATTCGAACCCCCAAGGGATTGCTCCCGGCGGATTTCAAGTCCGCTGCCTTACCGATTAGGACTAGCCCTCCTTATAACTCTATATTATAACCAAATTAATGGAATTGTCAACCAAACTCCTTATATTGCCCAAAATGTATTGATTTTTTGGTAAAAAAAGATAAAATAAAACTTATGAAGATGAAAAAGGCATATTTTGCTGGTGGATGTTTTTGGGGTGTTGAATATTATTTTGACAAAAAAGAAGGGGTCGTCTCAGCAGTATCGGGTTATATGGGTGGCTCGCTACAAAATCCTAATTATCAGGATGTAAAGACCGGTAAGACCGGTCATTATGAAACCGTTGAAGTAACCTACGACCCTGAAAAAGTGTCATACGAAGAATTGGCAAAACTATTCTTTGAGATCCATGACCCAACCCAGCCCGATGGACAGGGACCGGATATTGGCGAACAATATAAATCCGTTATTTTTTACAATGATGAAGAAGAAAAGAAAATTGCGGAAAAATTAATCGGTATATTGAGGACAAAAGGCTATAATGTCGTCACAAAAATTCTCCCCGCCTCTAAATTTTATAAAGCCGAAGATTATCACCAGGATTATTACGAGAAAAAAGGGCAACAACCAGTCTGCCATATTTATAAAAAGAGGTTTTAATGAAGGCAATGGTGTTAGAAAAACAGGATCTAATTGAAAATCGGCCATTAATACTCAAAAAACTTCCTGTTCCCGAGCCCAAAGATAACGAAATTAGATTGAAGATAAATGTCTGTGGTGTATGTAGAACCGATTTGCATATAGTCGAGGGTGAATTACCCGCCCATAAAATGCCGGTCATTATAGGACATCAAATTGTAGGAAGGGTCGATAAACTTGGTAAAGAAGCAAAAAATTACAAACTGGGTGACCGACTCGGTATCCCCTGGTTGTATAAGACCTGTGGGAAGTGTAAATATTGTAAATCAGAAAGAGAAAATTTATGCGATAACCCAAAGTTTACGGGCTATGATGCGGACGGTGGATTTGCTGAATATGTGATTATTGAAGAAGATTTCGCATATCCGCTTCCAGAAAATTACAATGATAAAGAAGTTGCCCCACTGTTGTGCGCGGGGGTCATTGGTTATCAGGCATTTAAGGCAACGGGGTTGAAAAATTCCGGAAAATTGGGTTTATTCGGCTTTGGCTCAAGCGCCCATATCTTGTTACAGGTTTGTAACCATCTCGGTATAGAAACATATGTCGTATCACGGACAGAAAAAGAACTTAAACTCGCCGAAAGACTCGGGGCAAGATGGACAGGGAGGATTGATGACGAGATGGGAATTTTACTCGATGCCGTTATTGTCTTTGCTCCCAGCGGCGAACTGCTGGTCAAGGCGTTGAAAAAGATTGATAAAGGAGGGATTGTGGTCTCAGCGGGTATCTATACCACGCCCTTGCCTGGCTTTGATTATTCCCATATCTATCCGGAAAAGACTTTGACCTCGGTCGCCCATACATCAAGAGAGAATGTACGGGAATTTTTAAATCTTGTAGGGAAATTCAAGATTAGAACTGAAATAAATGAATACAAATTAGAAGATGCGAATCAGGCGCTACTGAATATAAAATATTCAAAGGTCTCGGGTTCATCGGTTCTGATTATCCAATAGTTTTTACAGAAACGATTTCCAGTCACAAAAAAATTAACTCCAGTATATACCTTAATGTCTAAAAAGGTATACCGATATTTAAGCCTTTGAATAATAGGACATTGCAGAACCGATTTTTCTTGACTTTGAATGCAATTTTAATATAATTAACCTATGAAAGGAGGCATAATGCGCTATATTAAACTAACTATCCCTATAATATTAATTGCTGTTGTATTTTTTGGTTGCCCAAAGAAGCAGGTGGTAAAACCTGTAGAACCTGCTCCAGAGGAAACAACCGTCGTTGTTCCTCAAGAAACAACCGTTGTGGAGACCAGACCACAACTTGTTTTGGAGCGAATATTCTTTGACTTTGATAAATCCGACATCAGACAGGATGCAGCTGAGACCCTGAAAAAGAATGCCGAGATGCTTAAAATATATCCAGAAGTAAAAGTAATAATAGAAGGACACTGCTGTGAGATCGGAACTGCCGAGTATAATATGGCTCTTGGTGAGCGCAGGGCAAAATCAGCAAGGGATTATCTAATCATGTTGGGGATTGCATCGGATAGATTATCTACGGTGAGTTATGGTGAAGAAAGACCTTTAGACCCGAAGGTATTAGAAAGAAACCGACGTTGTGAATTTGTAATAATGAAGTAGAAAAAATGGAAGAACACGAAGTATCAGGGAATATCAGGGGGAATCAGGGAAATTTAAGATTTCTGTCCCTGATTACCCCTTTTAAGCCCTGGCTTATTATTCTACCTTCTATTTACCTTTGCTGTTTTGGATGTCTGAGTCGCACCCGATTCAACAATTTCAACTGGCAAATGGATAGTCTGAGATACTATACAGCAAAGTTTGATAGTATCTTACAACAACAATCAAAAGAAATGTCCCAATTACGCACGGATTATTATACAAAATCCGAAGAACTTGCAGAAAAACTTGAGATGTTAAATACAAGGCTAAGTGAACAAGAATCACAATTAACCCAAATAAATGAAAGATTATCCCGCGGCAAAAAAGTATCTGCCGATTCAGAAGATGTGTCTTCGGTAAGCCCTGAAGCAAGATTGATTTATGAATCTGCTTATCATAATTATGTGAAGGGTAATTATAACGAAGCAATAACCGGGTTTCGTTCCTATCTAAAAGTTGCCCCTGATTCGCCGCTTTCTGATAATGCTATGTACTGGATTGGTGAATGCTACTATTCGCTCGGAAAAAGACAGGACGCAGTTGATACCTTCAATGAGTTAATTAACAAATATCCCCAGAGTAACAAACGTCCCACCGCCTTGTATAAAATCGGTATAATTTACGAGGAGGCAAAAGATACCAAGACTGCAAAGACATATTTTGAAAGGGTAATTCAGGAGTTTCCCAATGCCCCTGAAGCCTCACTTGCAAAAGAAAGGTTGAAAAAGTGAATATATTCCGTGTCTTCATTGAATCCGGACTTGCTGCCCAGATTATAATGATTATTTTAGTTATTTTCTCTATCTGGTCCTGGGCGCTGTTTTTTAAAAAGTTATATGAACTGGCACTGACCAACAGGCGGAGCAAGGCATTTTTGATGAGTTATCAATTCCATAAAAATATAAGAGAAATGGAAAATCTTGGACATTTGCTAATGGATAATCCATATGGGAAGATATTAAAAGACGGCATTGATGAATTTAAATCGCTCAAATTTTCAAGCAACCCCGTCAACCTGCAACTTGCTGAAAATATAAAACTTGCAATGGAACGGACAAAGGCTAAAGAGATAGAAACCCTTGAATCCGGGTTGCCGATACTCGGAACGATTGTTGCTGCGAGCCCATTTTTGGGACTTTTAGGAACAGTATGGGGTATTATGGAATCATTTTTGCAGATTCGTGCCCGTGGCTCTGCCCATATCACGGTTGTTGCACCGGGAATTTCTGATGCATTGATTACTACTGTTTATGGACTCCTTGTTGCAATTCCGGCATTAATTTTCAATAATCTATTACGTAGTAGAATAATTAAACTGGATTCACAACTTGACAATTTTATCAGTGAAGTCTTTGCAAAGATGAAAAAAGGATTGATTGAAACACCTACCAATCCGCCATTATGAAAAACAATAGAAATAGCGGTTTGATTCAGGACTTAAACTTTACCAATCTTGTTGATGTTGCTTTAACTGTTCTTGTCGTTTTTATTATCACCGCGCCAATGATGACGCCAGGTATCGATGTCAATCTTCCAAGGACTGATGCATCGCTGCCCCATGACGAAGAAGGAATAACAATATCTATAAAAGAAAACAAACAGGTATTTATTGAAAATGAAGGGGTCAAACCCGAAGATTTTGAATCAAAATTAAAAAAGATTCTTGATAAAAAACCACCTGGAGTTATGGTTTATCTTCGTGCCGATAAGGATATTGATTATGGATTTGTTATTGAAGTGATCGGCAGAATGAGAAAGGCAGGGGTAAAGGATTTAGGACTCGTTGCTGAAATACCACAGGAAGAATGAACCGTTTTACACTCCTTTCCATTTTGCTCCACCTTCTTTTATTTGGCACAATTGCCCTTTCTTCAAGGAATACATTCAAGTCAATTCCCAAAATGGAAGTCTATAAAGTAAGCCTTGCGCCTTTACCCCAACCAAAGGTTGCAGGTATTCCTGAGCCACCTGCCGAGCCACCACCTACAATAAAAGAACCTGAGAAAAAGGTTGAAGAAAAGAAGCCACCTGAAGAAAAGAAGGCGGTAACTACAAAAGATAGTAAAGGAACAAAGGAGTCCAAACCGACCAAGGAGACAAAAAAGAAAGGCTTACCTGATGGACTTCCCGATATCAGACCCCAGATTTATACCGGCAGTGGTCGGGGATTTACATATTCATATTATTTGAATATCTTATTAAACAAAATTGCCCAGAACTGGAATAATCCATACCGGGATAAAGATGTAATATTAAAGTCAATTGTCTATTTTGAAGTTGATAAAAATGGTGTGATTTCTAATATCAGGGTTGAAGAAGACTCAGGCGATGAAATCTATAATGAATCAACAATCCGCGCGGTCGCATTGACCAAAAAACTCCCGCCCTTACCCGAGGAGTTTTCTGATGACTATCTTAAGGTACATTTAGAATTTCTAACCGCAAGGTAAAAATGGGCACTCACCACAAGTTGATAATCGGTAACTGTATGAGTATGGCAGAAATTGCCGATGAAAGTGTACATTTGATGGTTACCTCTCCACCCTATTTTAATGCACCTTTTGACTACAATGGTTTATTCAAAAATTACGGACAATATCTTGGAGTTCTTAATAAAGTGGCACGAGAAGTTTATAGGGTTTTAAAAGATGGAAGAATTGCGGTTTTAAATATTGATGATATGTTAGTGAATGGCGAAAAATTTCCGATTGTAGCCGATGCTATAAAAATTTTCCAGAGTGCTGGCTTTAGATACCGAGACAGAATAATCTGGAAAAAACCCGATGGATATTTGAGAATTAGCAGAAGGAGTGGCGTACTATTACAGAATCCTTATCCTATGTATTATTACCCTGATAACCTACTGGAGAGTATAATAATTTTCCAAAAAGGGAAATTTAATTATAGGTCTATTCCAAAAGATATTCGAGAAGCATCAAAAATTGATATTAAAGAATTTTCAGATAATAAATGGTATATGACATTGTGGGAGATGGTGAACGTACTGCCGGGTTCGGAATTGGAAAAAGAAATTGCTGCATTCCCTGAGGAATTGCCTTATAGAATAATAAAATTATTTTCATATGTGGGAGAGACGGTATTAGACCCATTCGTCGGGAGTGGTACCACAATGAAAGTAGCGAGGGCATTAGGGCGAAATAGTATTGGTATTGAAATAAAAAAATCACTTATACCAATAATCAGAAAAAAAGTTGGTTTTGAGGGTCAGATGGATTTTAACAATCAGAATGATACCTTTGAAGTCATTGTTAGAGAAGGTGTGAAATATGGTTGTATCCGCTAAAATTACCGGCATAAAATATTCTCCATTTCTATGTCGTACATTAAAGACTTATTTCATTGAAGATTTGAGCAATGCCTTCTCACACGATGGCACCTTTATTTTGCAAATTGATAATAATACGCAGGTTGCTGTAAGCTGGTGGGTTTCACCTAAAAGAACAAGGTCTTATCCCTATGCAAGAGTATATGATTCATTAAACTTTCAGGGTAAGAAGATAACAATTATACCGGTGATGAAAGATGAAGGTAAAGATGGCGACCGAGATTTTCTCCAATGGGATACCATCTCACTGATGAGCTTACTGGGCGTATATACAATTATCGCTTATTATGTAGATGCTGAAAAAAATCTAAAGTTTAAAAATAAAATAACGAATCAAAAATTTGATATTAATTACATTAAAAATAAATTAAATGAGATTAGATATTTTCAATCAGATGCTTTACACTGGAATCTTTCGCACATTGGTAGAGTCGGTGAAATCGCTAATAGGGCTTTGCAGAGTTATGAAATCATATCAAAAAATTTAAAGGTCTCAATGCACTCAACAATGACCGTAGAAAGGCGGATTCAAGAATTAGTCAAAAGTAAGGATTCTTTTATGAATTTATCCCGAGATTTAGCACGCAAAGCTCAACATAGAGAATTGGTGACCAATCAGCCTAAAGAAAAATTAACAGGCAAAAAAGCAATATTAAACATAAAAAACTTTCTTGGTGGGCAATATTTTTTCACATGTGATGAGGTATTTATAATGGATAATTCAATTTATTTGATTGAAGGTAAACATAGTAAGCAAAGTATTTTACCTTCTTTAGAAGACATAAAGGATGGTTTACTTAAAATGATTTTATTTACAAACTTAAAAGATGTAAAAGTTAATGAAAAAAAATATAATCCATCTCCAATACTTAAACTTACAACGGATAAAAAGTTGATTAAAGACAAATTGCCACCAATCAAGATACAATATTTAACGCTGCTTAATAAAGAATCTACGGTTAATAATTTTCATGTAAAGATAAATGGTATTGATTTAAACGACATTTTAACTTAATATGGGAATCAAAAAAGCAACCATTATCACAACTTCGTTAATCCTTATCCTCTCAGCCCAGGAAGTATATCTTAGGCTTACCGACTATGCGGGCGGAAAGACAAATGTAGTTATTGAACCGTTCAGTGTCCAGGGCACACCTGATTTTATCACCAAGATAAAAAATATTGAATCAATAATAAAATTTGACCTTGATTATTCTTTGTATTTTGAGATACTATCTGATACAAATGCACTAACCGGCAATCCCAAAAAGAGTGGGGTGATAATAAAGGCATCGGGGAAGGAACCAAATCTGACGATCAGCCTCATTGACTTTGAAACCAAGCAGAAAATCGGTGAATTTACCTCACCCCTATCCGGTGAATTAAGGCATTATGCCCACACCCTTTCTGATAAAATTATTGAAACAATAACCGGGGAAAAGGGAATATCAACAACCAAGATTGTCTTTTCATATCGCTCAGGAACAGGTAAAGAACTGGCAATGATTGATTATGACGGCTATAATTTTACACCGCTGACAAAAAATAACAATTTCAATCTCTTTCCCTGCTGGGCACCTGATGGTAGCAGGGTTCTTTATTCAACTTATATAAAAGACCGATTGAATCTAAATCTTCTTGACCTGAATCAGAAAACACTGACAATCATTTCCACCCATGCGGGATTGAATTACGCACCGGACTGGTCTCCGGATGGCACAAAGATTGCCCTGACCTTAACCAAAGATGGGAATGCCGAAATTTATCTTCTTGATTTAGAAAGTAAACAGTTATACAGACTTACCAACAATCGTGCGATTGATTGCTCACCCGTATTTTCACCAAATAGCCGTGAAATCGCCTTTGTCTCTGACCGCTCTGGAATGCCACAGATTTATATAATGGATATTTATGGCACCAATGTTAGAAGATTGACATACCACGGTGACTATAATACTTCTCCTGCGTGGTCACCAAGGGGTGATTTGATTGCCTATGTATCAAGACAATCAAATTATTCCCAGCAGATTTGTGTCACTGACCCGAATGATTTTCAACCCATTCAATTAACCTTTGAAGGCAATAACGAAGAACCATCCTGGTCACCGGATGGATTGCATATTGTATTTACCTCAAACCGCACTGGCCAGTATGAACTCTGGACAATGAACTGGGATGGCACAAGGCAGCGCAAATTAACCCAGGGGCTTGTTGCCTACGCACCCGACTGGTCTCCATTTTTGAAATAGAAATATTCTCAAATCCCCGCTGGAATCGGCTCTTACATATCTTAAAATATCAATCCCAAAATATCCGCGATTAATGCTACTGAAAAATGTAGTATTGCACAGGGCAAAAAACTCTTGCCGCGAATGGCAATCATTCCCAGGAAAATTCCCGCAATGATTGAGCCATATGCTTCAAGGGGTGGTTTACGGTAGTGGAGCAAGGCAAATGGAATGGTCTGAATTAGTATTGCCAATCTGTGGTCAATCTTTTTTGAAAGACCAAAGAGCATAAATCCGCGGAAGAATAGTTCCCAGCCAAACATATAACATAAATGGACAAACTCATAGATTAAAAGATTGTTGATTCCCCGTCGGGCAGTGTGAGAGAGCGGATATACCGTCTTGAAATTAGTGAATATGAATGCAACCAGCAGAATAGGAATCATTATACAAAGGATTATCAAAATATCTTTGGCCCAAACCTTATAATCACCGATTCGTATTCCATAATCTTTTGGTTTATTTTTAAATAGGAGCATTGGAATCACCGGTGAGGTTCCATACATTATTCCGAGCACAAGCATTTTTTCAAAAAAAGATTCATTGGGGAAGAATATTCTTGTTCGCTTGAGGTAGAGCGAAAATAGTAATACAAAAGTTGAATAACAGATAATCACCAGAACCTCTAAATCAAATTTTTTGAGCTCAGCGATTATCTCATTTATCCAATTCTTCATATCAATACTCGGCTGAATATATTTTATAATTTTCTCTTTGCTTTCGGAAATATCCTTTGACTGATGCAGGCTGTATCACACCACCAAATACCAGCACCTTTTCATTTTCATATTTAGCAATCACCCTCAAGCCAAGACTGCAATGTGCATAAATGGCATTATGGGAGCTGGAATCAATCCAGACTTTCAGTCCGGACATCATTATGTTTATTGAGTCCGCAGCATTCAGAAATTCATTTATCGTTGATTTCAATCCATTAAAATCAAGTTGATGTTTATCAAGGTAGTCTTTATCAAGGTAATTCAAGACTCTGCCTGCATCTTCTTTTTCCACTGCATTTTTTAGGGCATTTATATCCCTTATCAAGTTCTTCTTTTCATCGGGTAGTAATTTTATGATCATAAATAAAATAAAAATTATAAGTAATCCAAATAAAATAATCCGTATAAATTTCATGATAAAAGTAATAAAATACCCAATACAAAAAAGAGCAGGGCGGTGAGAAGCTTAATGAGTGGAATCTTTTTTGATAAAGTATTTGCAACATTCTCACGGGAAAAAAGATTTGCCAGAAGTGCAATTACTATCAAGGGGAGGACGAACATGATGTTGTAAATAATTAAGAGAAAGAATGGTCTCAAACCAAAGTTCCCCTTTGAGATAGCAAATGTAATCGTGGGCAGATAGACCTGCCCGGTGCAGCCGAATTCAAGAAAAGAGACGAGAATGCCGGCTACGAAAGACCCAATCATTATACCCCCGATACTGGTTTTTTCTTTTATTTCTTTATGGATTTTTTGTTTGATTATTAAAGGAAGTTGTAGAAGCATTTTATTTGTGGCACCGGTACGGGCAACAAAGTAATCATAAAAACTCAATACACCGAGAACAATCGCCAGAATGCCAAAGGATAAAAATATTATCCGTCCGACTATTTTTATTCCGGTTACTACATTAAGGACAGTATATGCACCAAGCCCGATAGCAAGATAACATAAGAAAACAGCGATAATAAAAGATATTGACATTAAGATTATTGTTTTTCTCTGCCTTCCGATGAATAATAAATAGCTTATAAAAAAGATAATCGTGGCAAATGCACACGGGTTTACACCATCTAAAAGACCGGCAATCATTATACCAATTATTGAAAATTTAGAAAATCTCTGAATAATATTCTTTTCCGCAGTAGTAAATTTTAATGTATCAAGCCTGGGACTGCCTGCAGAATATTTCTGTATCAAATTTTCCAATCTCTCTGCGGAAATGTCTTTTACTATATAATCCTCACCAATAAATATTGCGGGAATAATCAATCGCTTTTCTTCAGGAATTTTTTGCAAATCACTGAGCCCTTCGTAGAAAACTTTGCTGGTATCATTAAAGATATTATAACGATAAATAATAAGATTCAGATATTTTTTTGCAAGACCATTTAATAATGCCTCAACACGATTACATTCAGGACAGGATGGTTGATAAAAATAATATAAATTGATATCCTGAGTTTTAACCTGCAAAGTATCAGGTTTTATTTCTATCGTATCTTTTTTTATGATTGGCTTTTTAATACCTGCATATTTTTTTAGTGCTGGTTCCAGTTTTTCTCTGACCTCTTCTGGTCCATAAAATGCCAAATCGTCAACAAATACTACGGGCAAATCCTCACCGATATTCTTGATATTTTTTTCCTTTTCCCATTGTTCAAGCAATTTGTAATTATCAAGATTGTTCAGGTCATATTTTTTTAATTGAAAATCATATTTGTTTTGCAATCGTGGAATATCATCAAGTAGTATATCCATACAATGACCACAATCAGGGGAATAGAAAAAATGGACAACCAACTTTTGTTTAAGGGTATCTGAACAGTAAGCAAGATTCGCTAAGCCCAAAATCCCAATGACAAATGACAAACGACAAATGAGTATCGTAAAATCTTGGGTTTTAGATTTGGTTTGGAATTTGGAATTTGAAATTTGGAATTTCTTCATAAAAGAAGTGGGTCATGCAGGATTCGAACCTGCGGCCACCGGATTAAAAATCCGATGCTCTGCCACCTGAGCTAATGACCCGGATTCTGCAATTATTTTCTATTATATTTAGATTTTCTCTAATGTCAAGATACTGCCGCTCTGAATCTTCGCCGTCTTAATAGAATGCTTTATTCAGGTTCAATAAATCGAAGAAATTCAGCAGGACTTGTAGTGGCAGACCTTGGTCTGCATCCAGACCAGTAGTGGCAGACCTTGGTCTGCAGATATTTAAAAGCCGAGTAAACTCGGCCACTACATTTAGTTATATAGATATCTTGAAGATAATAAGCAATTGTTAGGAGACACTCTATTGCCAATTTTATCGAGTTGGAAACCCTTTCTACAAATTTTAGCATTTTTTCTACAAATGTAAGGATAAACATTGTTTACTTGATTAACTATGGAACCCAATGAATTGCATAACCAACAGAAAAAATTACTCAATCAGAGTATGGAAAAAGGAAATGACCCAGATTATTAATTGATTAAAACCCTGACTATTTCGGGCAGAATCTTACCTGCTGGAGAAACAATACTTACATCCACAACCGAAGTTATAGGTGTGGGTTCAAGATTTATTTCTATCGTCTTGACCCCGTAGTTTCCAGCAATTTCAGGGATACCAGCAGCAGGCCAAACCACCCCGGATGTACCACAGATAATTGCGGTATCCGCGGAAGTTAAAAACTCAATTGACTTTTGCCATGCATCCTGAGGTATTGCCTCACCAAACCAGACAACATCCGGCCTTAATAAACCACCACATTTACAATAAGGCATCTTTTCAATCCTGGCATTTTCAATCTTGTCTATTTTTCCACATTTCAAACATCTGGTTCTGAATATATTGCCATGCAGTTCTAAGACATTTTTTGAACCCGCACGCTGGTGGAGATTATCAACATTCTGGGTCAGGAGCAAAAATCTTTCAAAATGATTTTCTAAATCAACGAGCGCATAATGTCCAAGATTGGGTTGTGCCCTGGAAATAATCTCCTGCCGCCACCTGTACCATTCCCAGACCAGTTCTGGATTTCTCTCAAATGCCTCGGGTGTTGCCAGATCAGTTGCTGAATAATTCTTCCATAATCCATCTTTGCCCCGGAATGTAGGAATCCCACTCTCCGCAGAAATCCCTGCACCGGTGAGCACAAACAAACTTTTTGAACTCTTTAATATTCTAATTGCGTTATCAATCATTGAATGATTATAACAAAAAAAATTTATATTTCAAGATTGATTTTATTCTATGCGTAAAACTTAGTTTCAAAGCATTTTCAGCAAATTTATTGGTAAAAACAATGTTATGTGGTAATATTGACAAAATAGCTCCCTTACATTATAATTCAATGATGAAAAAGAACAGGGAAATTGCCGATATCTTTAATCAAATCGCTGATGCCCTTGAATATAAAGGTGAGAATGTATTCAGGGTTGTGGCATATCGCAAGGCAGCAAGAATTCTTGAAGAATTAACAGAAGATGTTGAAGAACTTTTGAAGTCTGGAAGACTAAAGAGCCTCCCTGGAATTGGTGAGGGTATGGCCGAAAAGATAGAAGAATATTTAAAAACCGGAAAAATCCAGAAATATATAGAGGCAACAAAAGGGATTCCTCCATCTTTACTTGAATTACTCAATATCCAGAATCTCGGACCAAAAACACTTGCCCTTGCAAATAAGCATCTTGGTGTTAAAAATCTTGAAGACTTAAAAAGGGTTATCGCGGATGGCAGTCTTGCAAAACTTCCCCAGATGGGTGAAAAGAAGGTAGAAAATATAAAAAAGGGTATTGAGTTGTATGAAAGAAGTCACGAGCGTCTCTCTATTGCAGTTGCTGAATCAATTGCTTCAAATGTAGTTGAATATCTTAAAAAAAACGCACCAATATTACAGATCTCACCAGCCGGCTCTTTAAGAAGATGGAAAGAAACCATTGGTGATATTGATATTCTTGTCACCGGAAAAGACCATAAAAAGATTGTTGATGCGTTTACTAAATATCCAGAAGCAGAGCAGATTATCTCCGCCGGCGAGACAAAGAGTTCAATCCTTGTCCAGGGTGGTATTCAGGTTGATATAAGAATCGTTGATAAAAAATCATATGGTGCGGCATTGCAATATTTTACAGGTTCAAAGGCACACAATGTGAAATTACGTGGCATAGCAGTAAGTAAAAAATGGAAACTAAATGAATATGGACTTTTTGAAGGTGAAAAAGCCATTGCTGGAGAAGATGAAGAAGATGTCTATAAAAAACTTGGTTTGCAATGGATACCACCGGAATTGCGTGAGGACCGTGGTGAAGTAGAACTTGCACAAAAAAATGAATTGCCAAAACTTGTAGAACTTTCCGACATAAAAGGTGACCTCCAGATGCATTCTAATTACTCTGATTCTTCAGCCACAATTGAAGAACTGGCTTTGGCTGCACAGAAAATGGGATACGAATATATTTTAATTACTGACCATTCCCGCTCGGCAAAATATGCACATGGGCTTGAGATTGACCGATTATACAAACAATGGGAAGAGATAGATTTATTGAATAAAAAATTTAAAAATTTTAAAATTCTAAAAGGCATTGAGGTTGATATACTACCGAATGGGAAACTTGATTATCCCGACAAAATTTTGGAGGAGCTTGATGTGGTTGTAGCATCAGTCCACCAGGGATTTACAAAAAATGTTACTGAACGGATATGTTCTGCAATGGAAAACCCGTATGTTGACATAATAGGACATCCAACTGGAAGGCTTATTTCTAAACGAGAAGGTTATGCGGTTGATATTGAAAAAATAATTAAAAAGGCAGCCGAAACGAAAACATTTTTAGAATGTAATGCCTATCCTGACCGGCTTGATTTAAATGATATAAATTTAAAAAGGTGCAAAGAACTTGGTGCAAAAGTCAGTATAGGAACCGATGCCCATGGTGTAGAAGAATTAAAATGGATGAAGTTTGGGGTTGCAACCTGTCGCCGCGGTTGGCTTGAAAAGAATGACGTTGTAAATACTTACCCCCTAGAAAAATTACTTAAGTCGAGAAAAATTAATCAAAAGTAGATACCTAAACTTCGCAAAAAGTGTATTATTTGGTGGTGAAATATTACTACAATCGCACCACCAGCACTTAAAAACGGACCAAACGGTATAGGGTTATCTTTGCTCTGATGTGTTACAGCGAGATAAATTATGCCGAAAATTGTACCAACCAATGCAGCAATAAATATTGCGGGGATTATCATTGGAAATCCCACAAAAGCACCAATCAATGCGACAAGATAAACATCCCCCATCCCCATCACCTCTTTTTTATAAGCCCAACCACCCAGAACCCTTATCAGAAAAATAATACCACCACCAAAAAATGCACCAACCAAACCAGGTAAAAAATTATGATTTATAAATTGATAGACTAATCCAACAAATATTCCGGGAATTGAAAAAATATCCGGTATGACTTGATGTTTAAAATCAATGCCAGAAATTACAATCAGAATTATGAAAAATATTGCGATAAAAAAGAATTCTATCCTAAACGAAAATTTTGTAAATGACCAGAGTAGAAGCAGTGCAGTCAATAACTCAACAATTGGATATTGAATTGAAATCGAATTTTTACACTTATTGCATTTACCACCTAAAAATATAAAACTCAATATCGGAATATTCTCATACCATTTTATTGGCTTCTTACAGTGGGGACAAAATGAGCCGGGATTCACGATAGATAAACCCCTGGGCATTCTGTAAATCAAGACATTAAGAAAACTTCCCAGCGCCGAGCCGAAAATAAAAATAACAATTGAATAAAAAATTTTCAAATTATATGCCTTTGTCTTTTAAATCATAATAAACTGCAAATGAATCCAAGCATTTACAGATAGATTCCATACTTTCTTTAATAAGGGCAACAACATCATCTTTATTGCTCTGCATAACCTTTGGAATTACCAGAACTGCTTTTTTGATGCCAGGAACAAGATTAGAATTAATTATATCATTTTCTGCGAGACTAATGAATACATCTGCATTATTCAATGGTTGGCGGAAGTCATTCTCAACGATTATCCTGTTGCCAATATCCACAAGGGTCTTAGCCAATCCATAAAATAAGTATTTTATCTTTTCGCACAATTTAATCTGGTCTTCAGGGCTATATTTGTTAAGTTTTTCAACCACCGTTTTTATTTCTTCAATATTTTTTTGCATTGTTTCATAAACCTCTCTAAACCTCCCCTTATCCATAGCGTATTATATATATAAATTAATTCCTGTCAATGATTTTATTAGGCTATAAGCAGTTTATATTAAAACTTTAGCGTGTAATTGCACACCGCAGACTTGTTTTTAAATCTATAGTTTTCTAATTTATCAGAATTTAGTGTAAATCGTTTTTTAACCAATCCGGACCAAATAAGAAATCGTGTCTTCGCCTTCTTCAATTATTGTCATCTGACCTGATGGTGTTATTTTTATAACACAACTCTTTCCATTATTAAGGTTCAATGCATTGGCGATAATATCACCGTTCTCATCGATCCAGAATGATTTTATCTCAAAATCAGTCGTTTCGTAAATAGTATTGTAAGTAATTGTTGGTATATCAACAGAAATAAAAGTATATTTCTTGTAAGGCGATTGTCCACTTGTCAAAAGCACATAAACAAGATCGCTGGAAACCATCTCATAGTCTATTAAAGAAAAACCACTCAGATTAACAGAATCGCAGTCGTTTGAGCCATCAAGAAGACTGACCTTTATAAATCTTATAATACTCACATCAGTATTTAGAAACAATACCACTCTATTTCCTTTTCCTATTATTTCTCTTCCACCAGCGTATGGTATGGCAGGAGGTGAGATAATAACCGAGTCCATTTTTAAAGAATCAGCAGGATGAGTCAACTTTAAAATTCGCTCTACATAGGCATCAAAGAGATAAATAGTATCCCGGTTAATATCGGTTCCTTCTAAACTATATCCTTCATAAAGACGATAAATACGACCATTACTTGCTGCTCGGTAAGTAAGATAAATGACTGAAGTATAATAAATCAAATTGCCATATTTGTCCACATCAAAATCATAAACATAATCTTCCTGGGCACTTATTATCTGCGTTGTCATCGCCACCGGGTCAAGTTTTACCACACCACTGGTCAAGGTATATGGGTCTGGACCCACCATTGCTTTATAATAATAATTACCTGCACCGTCTTCAAGAACTTTATCTGCGTAGTCATCAGGTAGGGCACAATCGCCGCTAAAGACTGCGCCATCCGAGACCCTTACCAGATATCTGCGCTCTTCCCCGGAAATAATTAGCCCTATTGAAATAAATTTTGTGCCCACCCGTACACAGTATTTTACAAGAACGTCCTTAATGATCTTTCCATTTTCATCATAGACTATAACCTGTTCAATCGTACCATCTTCTTTTATTTTGAAAAGAATACCACCTTCATTGCCATCCTGCTGAGTATTTAGAAGCGAAGAACCGCTGCCAGATTTTTTTATAAAAAGGTATTTTGCACCTGAAAGGTCAAGTTTGGCTATCTCTCCGACTTCTTTTCTGCAGGATGATAAAAAGAGCATCAGTATTACAATACCGGGAATGATGAAAATCACCTTATCTTTTATCATGCTTTTCATAATTTCCTCCTGTTAATTTTATCTGCATTTATCTCCTTCAAGACTTTATATTATCAAACCCCATTATAAAATAATATCGATCGCTACCCTTCTGTCAAGTACTATTCTGTACCCAATTTTATATACAAACATCTGATTCTCATATTACTTGACAATTTTGTCTAAATGAATATAATACATTATCTTACAGACAGGGAACCTGAGTTGAATAGGGTTTTTGCTCAAAATCTTACTGACGACATATATACAATGCTTACAGATATCTATCAAAAATTGCAAGTTTTTAAGAAATGATAAAGAAACCATTATTGAAACAATTATTTATCGCCACAATAATCTTGCTGTCTGTATTCTGCGCACGCAAACCTATATTATGGCAGGGTCATTACGCAAATTTCGTCACGCCGGAAAATCCAAAAGAAGATTTCAAGGTAGGTGAATTTTTGGTTGTTTCATATGCACCATCTGAAGAACTAAAATATTCTAAAATTTTCTACAAGTTTGCCATTATAAAAGATAGCACACAAATTGGATTGATTTCTTATGAAAAAATAGCTGGTAGCGGCTACTTACTCGTATACGAATATTTTGATAAATATGATCCATTGATTGACAAAAGAGAAAGATTCTTTGAAACCGAAAAAAAGAGCTTGATGACACTTGCATTATACAGACTGCCACTTTCTTACAATGAATTAAAATACTTCGTTACTACAACACTGCTCAATTTAAAGGAATTGACTTATGTTGATTATACTACTGAAGGCGATACCATTACTCTATCATTCAATCCTGATGGAAAATGGCATGCAAGAATCTCTAAAGATATCAACATCACATTTGCGGTTCCGCGTATTTTGAAAATAAATAAGGACATAACAGTATTTATAAAGGATCGTATAAACTGGCAATTTGCCGATAATTTGGAAATATTAGAAAAAAATACCGCCGATGTAGTAATTATAACCCCGGAGCCAAAAAAAATCGCGTCTATCAATTACGAGTTGATTGAAAAGAAACCCCAGTTGGTCAGCAGCCCTAAACCTTATTATCCAAGAGAATTGATAAAGAAAGGCATTGAAGGAAGTGTAATAGTAGGTATGGTTATTGATGTTGATGGTAGTGTTTTAAGTTGTAAAGTCATAAAATCAAGCGGATATGCGGAACTGGATTTTTCTGCCCTATCCGCAGGTTTAAAATATAAATTTACTCCGGCTATACAAGGTGGCAAGCCGGTCATAGTATCAATCGCGTGCCCTTTCAACTTTAGATTGTCAGACTAATATCAACCGACGCATAATTGTTTAATCAATAAGTTTAAAAGTCAAAATTTGCCATCTTTAATGATAATCTATAATTTTTTATTGATGGAAATAAGAATTTTATTTTATTGCCTCAAGTAATTTCTTGCACGATGGGCATTTGCCACACATTTTTTTGCCACCGAGATAACAGGAATATATGTATTGCAAAGGGACGTTGTATTTTATGCCAAGTTTGTAAATCTCTTTTTTTGTATAATTTGCGACATAACTTACGACTTTTACCTTTTTCAATGTGCTGAATTGCAGGGTCTTGTTAATTGCATTTATGAAATCTTTTGTATTATCCGGAAATTCCCTTGCCTCTTCAAGATTGAATCCAGTGACAATCATGTTTGCCTTGTAGTATTCAGCAAAGCAGGCTGCAATATTGATAAATAAAGCATTTCGGTTAGGAACCCAGATGTCTTTTAAGTTAGTTGGTGATCGGTAATCGGTAATTAAAGAACATTTTTTGAATTCTTTGAAAAATGGCAGTTGAATTATTCGGTGTTTGATTTTTAAGGCACGGCAGATTCGCTTGGAAGCTAAAATCTCCATCTTTGCGGCACGCTGTCCATAATCAATCGTCAGGGCAAATAATGGTTTTGTCTTTTTTACTGCAATTGAGGCACTCACGGTTGAATCCAGCCCACCCGATAAAAGGATAATACTTTTGGGTTTCATTGATTTATTATTTCAACCTCAAAAATTTAGGCAATTTATACATTAAGTATTTTCTATTCTTTTTAACAATCTTGAGCTATGGATTATAGAAATTATAATTATCTGATTTAGTTCCTCATCAAAGCGGTACACTACACGATAATTTTTTACTATGATTTCACGGTAAGGTAAGTCAGGAAATTCAGGTAACCGACGCCCTGACTTTGGAAATTGTACCAAACGTTCAACAGCCTTGAAAATTTCTTCTATTTGATGTCGGGCAAATAAGTGTGAATCGCGGGCAATGTAATCATATATTCCCTCCAGATCCTTTAACGCTGGTTCAGCCCAAATTATTTTCGCCACCGCTTCTCAAACTTTTTTAATACCGTTTTATGTGAAAAGATTTTACCTTTATTAATTGCATTCTCGCCAGTTTCTATTTTCTGAAGCATATAAAGTCTATACATCACTTCCTCAATATCAATTTCTTCTGGTAGTTTCTTAATTAGTGTAACTAACTTAGATTTTGAGATAATCATATACCAACTCCTTGATTTATTATTATAGTCAAATTAGATGGGCTGTCAATGATGAACATTTATTATTTAATTTTGTATTTCTTAATCTTATACCTCAAAACCCGCTCTGAAATGCCCAGTTCTTCAGCGGCGCGGGTTTGATTATTATTATGTTTTTTTAATGCCATTTCAATCATTTCTCTTTCAATCTTTTCCACTGTTTCGTTCAATTTTCCTGTTCCTAAATTATATACTTTTTGCGTAATTAAATATTCAGGCAGGTCATCTGTGGTAATCAACTCACCCCGTGCAAAGACAATCGCCCGTTCAATAATATTTTCCAGTTCCCGGATATTGCCCGGAAAATTATATCTTGTAATTGTCTTCAATGCCTCATCACTTATTCCTTTAATCTTTTTATTTTCCCGCGCGGAATAGACTTTTATAAAATTATCAATAAGCAAAGGAATATCTTCTTTTCTTTCGCGCAAGGGTGGAATATGTATTCTTATCACATTGAGACGATAATACAAATCATCGCGGAATCTTCCCACCGCTACTTCTTCTTCAATATTTTTGTTCGTCGCACAAATGGTTCTAATATCTACTGGTATTTCTTCGTTAGACCCAAGACGGGTAATCTTCTTCTCCTGAAGCACCCGGAGCAATTTTACCTGCACGGTCTGTGGGAGTTCGCCAATCTCATCAAGAAATATCGTTCCGCCAGAGGCAAATTCAAATTTCCCGATTCTTCTTTTATCTGCACCAGTAAAAGCACCACGCTCATGCCCGAATAATTCTGCCTCAATCAGGGTTTCAGGTAATGCGGCAAGATGTGCCACCACAAAATTTTTGTCCTTTCTTTTTGATAAGTTGTGAATAGCACCTGCAACTAATTCCTTACCGGTTCCGCTCTCCCCGGTGATCAGGACACTGGCATCACTCTGAGCCGCCCGATAAACAAGGGACATCACCTTTTCCATTTTTTCTGATTTATAGATAATGCGGTCCGACTGATATTTTATCCTCAACTGTCTTTTTAATTCTTCATTTTCTCTCTTTAGATTGAGTGTATCAGTCGCCTTCTGAATCGTTATGAGCAATTCATCAGGGTCAACCGGTTTGTTAAGATAATGGAATGCCCCCATTTTCATTGCCTTTACTGCATCCTGCACATTGGCATAGGCGGTAATCATTATCACGGGAACAATGGGACTTATCTCTTTTAACTTTTCAATCACCTCAATTCCGCTCATATCCGGCAGACGCTGGTCAAGCAAAACAATATCAAAATCTTCATTGGTGAATAATTCTATTGCTCTTTTGCCGTCCTCTGCCTCGCTTACTATGTATCCTTCTTTTTCCAAAATTCTTTTCAAAAGTGCTCGCTGTGCCTGTTCATCTTCAACCAATAACAACTTCATATCTAACCTTCTTTTAGACTAACTACAAACTTCGTTCCGTTATCAGAATATACTTCTATATTGCCGGAATGAGCGGTGATTATCTTTTTCACCAGATACAAACCAAGACCGGTCTGCCCTTTTTTAGAATAAAATGGTTCAAATATGCGGTTGATATCGTTTTTATCAACCCCTGCTCCATCATCAATGATTTCTATTAAGATCTTATTTCCCTTCTTAAAGCTGCTCACCATTATATTCTTTGCCTTTGCTTCTATGCTATTTCTTATCAGATTGACCAGGGCAGTGGTCAGAAGCACCGAATCACCGGTGATAATAAGATTTGGCTTTACACTCTGATTGACATTGACACCTTCGGGTATGATTCCTTTACAAATAGAGAGTACTTCATTCATCAAGTCCTGGACTTCTATCTTTTCTTTTTTTATTTCAGCCCGACTCAACAATTTCAAAGAATCCATCACTGCCTTCATTCTTTCAATCTCGGCATTCAAGATTTTTGCTTCGTCACCGCTGAGTGCGCGGGCAAGAAGCGATAGGGTATGGAGTGAATTCCTGAATTCATGGCTGAATCCTGTAGCAAGGGCATTTATCTCTCGCAAATTGGCAACTTCCTTTTCTTTTGCAGTTTTATATTTTTCAAGTTGCATTACACCGACCGAAAGAATCAAAGTGCTGACCGCAAAAATTCCAATAATAGAAATGATAAGAAAAGAATTTGTAAATCGGATATTTTCCAGGGGTCTCAATGCAAAACCAGCAACAAAATATTTATCAAAGAGCTTTCGTTCAATCTGAAAAATATTGCCCGCAGGGGTCTTTATCACATATTTACCTTCTCCTCTAATAGGTAGATAGTCCTCATATAGAGTGCTGAATATCACGGGCTTTTTATTTTCATCCAGCACTGCAAAATACAGAAGGTCTGAAGTTTCAACTATCCGATCAAAGATTTCATTTATCTTGATATTACTAATTCCTTTATCGCTATTCTTTGATTCATACAAATAGTGCTCCACAAGACTGGTAAGTAGAAAAAAGGTATTTTCTGATGACTGCTCAAAGGTTTGGGTAAGATGGGTATTGTTCAAGTAAACAGAAAAAAAGCCCGCACCACAAGCAATGATTATGACCGATATGATAAACAAATTCTTCTTCACAACAGAATTATACCCTGTTCAAATCAGAATGTCAACCGGATGTTCAGTAATCCACTATTTTTGGTATAATCAAAATCATTAATAGAAGAATAGTTATTAACGGATTCAATCCCAACAGATAATGCGATATTTCTTTCAATAATCTTTGTGTAATTGATACTTATTACAAATCCATTATCAGCCCTTGTCTGGTCATATGCCGGGAAGAAATCTTTTTTGTATAACATAAAAGAACCTGAAATTCTTGTATCTGCCCAAAGGCGATGCATGGCAATCTGTATTTCTTGCGTCTGATGAAGATTCTCATACTCAAAGAATGGGTCATCAGCATATTCCAATGCTATTGGAGATAAATGCTCTGCTTCTCCTGTGCGGTCATATTTCAAATAGGCACTCAATGAAAAATCACCAGTTAAGGGGAAAGAAAAATCAAAAACTAATGAATATAAAAATAACAGATTCTGGTTGATATACCGCATTCCCATTGCCCCATAGGGTGTGAAGAAGAAATAAGGCAGCGGAAACCTGATTCCGGTGCCCAATCTAACTTCAGTGTAGTCAATGATTGAATCCGAAAGAAAATATCGGTATCTGAATTTTATATCTGGAGCAAATAGGTATCGGTCTTTTATGTAATAGTTTAGTGAATCAGATAAACCAAAATCAAATAACTGATAAATTTTGAAAGAAACCGGAAAGAAACTGTAAATCTTTCCTGCAATAATATTCTTATTGCCAATTCCTTCAAAATCAATGGTCTTTTCTATTCTTAGATAATTTTCAATGATAAGATTCTCCGGGGTTAAGTTTATCAGCGAGAATGCACCGTCGTAATGAAAGCCCAAGTGATCTTTGAAATCATAAATAGGAGTGAGACTGAAAACAATACCCGGTTCTTTCAGACTGAGCATATTGATATTATCGGTAGCAGATATATTAAATGACAGCGCCCCTGCACCATAAACAACAAAAGGGAGGAGCAGAAATACTCCTCCCCTTGTGCATGACCTACTTATTCTTTCGGCCATGTTCTTTATTATGCTCACCACAGCAAGATTCTTTACCGGTCCGGTGCTGTTCACATTCACCCTTGCCGCACCATTCAGGGAAGCCTTCGCGGTTTCTCAATTGTATTTCCTGCCTGGTCCTTAAGTTTCTCATTTCGCGGGCGATTATCATCTTCTGTCCGTCAACATCTGCTTCGGAACCGCGCAGTTCAATCTCATCGCCGATTCTTAAACGATTCTGGAGATACCATTCTGGTGCAAACCTCAACTGGATTGTCTCGCCATTCTGTAACTTTGCCTGGGCAACCATCATATTTGTCTCTTTTTCAGCATATAGTTCATCAATCTTACATTTGAGCGATTTCTCGGTTGCGGGATTGTAAAAATGGTTGCGTAGTCTAACCCTTTCCCTTATCCACAGAGGTTCACCGTTCTCGTCCCTTATCCGATAGCGAACATTATTCCTGACCATATCCTGCACCATAAATTGATTCTGCTCTTTGTACTTGCCCTTAAGAACTACTTCATCACCCGGATTCAAATCCGTATCAAACATCCAGACAGGACCGAGATGGGCATTCACCATCTCCTGGTTCTGAACCTGTTTCTCGTCACTCTGATTTCTTAATCGCACCTGAATCCTGAGCATATAGGTATTGGTCTCAGGGTCTTTTACTTCCTCACTCTTAACAACCTCGCCGGTTATCTCGGTCGTTTCTGCGGCAAAAAGTGCCCCGCATAAACCGAGTAAGAGCAAGCTGATTAGAAAGATCTGCCTTTTCATTTTGCCTCCTTTCACACCCTTATAATATGCAAATCCCGTGCCTGATAAAGTGATGAAATTTCATGCGGTTTTCTCTCAATAATTCGTCAATTATGTCAATTCGACAAAATTGTCGTTAAAGACCACCTAGGCGGTAACCGAGATGTGCGCCGATGAGGGCTACCGCAAATCCCACTAAAATAATAATGAAACTTTTTCGCCACAACTTTAACAGATATTTCGCATTTCCCCAGCGGAACTTATTTTTTTCTTTTTCAGGTACCCCTTGGGTAATGGGTGAATCCGCGGAAGTAAAGGCAAAAATAGTATCGTGCAAGAATATAACTGCACCATAAAACATTATTAAAATTCCAATAATTATAATTATATACCCGGTTATTGAATAAAATATCTTTTGGCTATCACCAGTTTTCACAACAGGCAGGATATCAGATATTGTTAAGTACAAACAAAAAATGATTAATACACCAACCCCTATAACCCATACTACAAGGCGAATCTTGCTAATACTGATATATTGCCACAGAGACTTCTTTTCTTTTTCTCTAAATTTCAAAAAATTTGCCAGGTCAAACAATGCAAAGAGCGCAACCGCACCGGCAATCACCCCAAAAATCTCACTTGCGATATTTTTCATACAAATTAATATTCCTTGGTTTTTATTCTCTTAACCATTTCTTCAAGGTCTGCCATCACCAAAAGAATCGCATCTTCCTTGATCCAATAAATCCTTTCTCTGAACTTAACATCATACCTGACCAGATCTAACTGGCGTAGCGATTTCAAAACATGAGATACTGTGGAAATATGTAATCCCAAAATTTCACCAAGTTCTATCATTGTTTTCGCACCCTTCTTAAGAATATGTAGTATTTCATAGGCAGTAGGATTAGCCAGAACCCTGCAAATTCTTGAGGCCATGTATCTTATTTCTGGAATTTTCTTTTTTCGCACGACCTATTATATCCAATTTTCACATTTGGTCAATTGACCAAATGTGAAAATGAGAAATGAATTTAATGGACTATATGCATAGCGATATTGACATAACTCTGGATTTCCATAATATTAAAAAGTAGAGGTTGTAATCAGAAGGAGAAAAAATGGCTAATACTATAAGAAAAAGCATAAAATTGAAAGGCAAAGAAGGATATGTTTCTCGGGCAAATAAACTTGGTATTCCCAATGCTCAGATAATTGATACCAAGACCATCGTCGTTGCCAACTGGGTGAGACTGAAATGTCAGTATGGTTGTAGTGGATATAATAAATATCTGACCTGCCCGCCATTTTCACCAACACCGGAATATACAAAGAAGGTCATCAGTGAATATAAAACTGCTCTCCTCTTACAGATTGATAAGATTCCGCCTGAGAAAGAAGACCAGATCTGGCAAAAGTTTAAGCGTGCAATTGTAAAATTAGAAAGGGAGATATTTCTGGATGGTTATTACAAAGCCTTTGGATTATCCACGGGTCCCTGCCATTTCTGTAAAAAGTGTGATACTACAAAAAGGTGCGTAAATCCTGATTTTGCCCGCCCTTCAATGGAAGCCTGCGGAATAGATGTCTTTCAGACCGTCCGCAATAATGGCTGGCAACTTGATGTCGTCAAAACACGAAAATCTTTTTGCTCTTATGTAGGATTGATACTGATTGAATAAAAATTTGGCTTGACTTTATTGCCCACTAAAATATAATTACTAAGTATTATGGCATCAAAAGAGCAGAACCTTGAGCAAGCAATTTTATTGGAAAAAGAAAAAGGGACACCGGATATTGAAATTGGACGAAAGTTCGGTGTGACTTATAAATATATTGAAAAGGTTATAACCAAAGCTAAAGGTATAAATGTAAGTGGGTTTAAAGATTTAAAAAAGATAAAAATATTACATCCTAAAGACTTTATAGAAGAGCAAACGACTGTCTGGAGCTTTAAACAAAGGGGAAATTGGGCAACGCATAGTGGTGAATACCGTGGCAATTGGTCACCTTATATACCAAGGAATGTAATTCTAAAATATTCAAAACCTGGCGAGATTGTATTAGATTATTTTTGCGGTGCGGGCACAACCGCTGTTGAGAGTAAACTATTAGGAAGGCGATGTATAGCTTTGGACATAAACGAAAAAGCAATTGAATTGGCAAGGCGAAATTTAAACTTTTCAGTCACACCCTTGCAATTAAGATTAGTAGATAAAGATAATCAATACGAGATATATGAACCTGAAGTTATGGTTGGCGATGCCCGTAATTTATCCTTCCTTCAAAATAATTCAATAGATTTAATTTGCTCACATCCCCCATATGCAAACATTATTCAATATACCAATTCAAATGAAAGTGATCTGTCCCATCTTAATATTGATGACTTTCTTACCGAAATGAAAAAGGTTGCCGAAGAAAGTTTTCGGGTATTAAAGCCTGGTAGACAATGTGTAATACTTATTGGAGATATGCGGAAACACAAATATGTTGTGCCTTTGGGTTTCAAATTGATTGATGTATACTTAAAAGCTGGCTTCAAGCTTCGTGAACTTGTAATAAAACGCCAGCATAATTGTAAAACAACTGGATTCTGGTATACAAATAGCATAAAATATAATTTCTTACTCTTGGCACACGAATACCTTCCTATTTTTGAAAAACCATTCACTCCTATCACCATTAAAGAAGATGCCTTTGTTTATACTTCCTTAAAGCCTAAATTTGTTAAACCGGTGTTAAAGAAACAATTAAAAGAACTTGAAACAACCACCGTATGGATTTTCCCGCAGGATGATTTTGAAAAAAATCTGGATACAAATATAATTGAGCGTTATTGGACAAGCGATGGGTATGTAACGATTAGCCTTTCTGCTAATGGTGGTTCCTCTCAAAATTTGGCAAGAACGAAAAAGAAGTTGAGAAACAGTTTAGTTTATATTAAGGCCAAAATTCCACATATTGAATCATCTAATTGGGATACTGACAAATATCTTGAAGAGATAAAGAATATTGTAGAACGTGAACTCAATAGTTTAAATAAAGGTGGCATAATTGCCATATTAATTAATGATATACGAAAAGATAATTATTTATTGCCGCTCGGCAAGTTAATCACTGATATAATTAAATTTAACAATCTTTTACTTAAAGAAATTGTAATCGTAACCACAGAGAATCACAAAGTTGATTTGGATTATAAAGCAAATCAATTTTTGGAAATAACACATTATTATTTGTTAATTTATGAAAAGAAGAAATGAATTGTCTATGAACAATATACCCAAATCCGGATTATTTATAGTCCTTTATGACATTGATACATTGAAGTTATATCTGCAAAAAAGGATATATGGTTTTTTAATGCCACCAGTTTTTGGCCCTATAGTTCCAAAAGGTATACGCAATTTAAAAGAGCAGTCAAAGGATGGGTGGAGAAATAATGAACGATAACAATTTGTTTACACTTATGTCTTTCAAAAAGAAAGGACAAAAAGCAACCCCTCTATTTGTTTCTAAAGTAAATGAAAAATTTATCATAGCTGTCTATCAGGGAAGCATAAGTAAATATGATATCCTTATAAAATATAGACAGAAAAATAAAAAAGGATGGTCAAATATCAGAACACCGAAACATATTCATTGGGCAGTTGATATTCTCATAAAAATGCATGCTGATCCTCAAAAGACAAAGGAATTTTTAGATTTTCTGTTAAAAGTATGGGACGAAATTGAACCAATAAAGTCTGAAGAGCAAAGAAGAAAAATCTTGAATATCGAATATTTGTTAAAAATCAATCAAGATGAGTTCAAAAAATATGAAGACTTAGGCCAAAAAGGTGAATATAGTATTAGGTTTCTTATTCTCCTTGCAAAATTATTAATGCTTCAAGAAAAAACTAATTTAGAAACGGCATATATGTTTAAAAAATTATTAGAGGCACTTAAAGCAGGCGAAGATATTTTTAAAATCGTTTCAATTGCAACACACACAGGTAAGAAATAAAAAAAGTAAAAATGAGTAGACAGAGGGCGAAATCTTTAAAAAGTCTATTCCTTACGAATACAAAAAACAGATAAGAATTACTGAATTGTAGTTTTTTCAAAGTTCTGGTATTCCGGTAATTACCAGAATTGCTTAAAAAAGTAATATCATCTCTCCCCACAGCAATTGTCTTTATTTAACATCCGGGCAGCAGCGATTAAGCCTGCCTTGACGATAATCTCTGAAGGGATTGTCTCATACTGCTGTTCATCAACTTCAAGTGTCCTGCATTCCACAGGACCACACACATCACAGCAAGGACTCTTACCTGTCTTTCCTGCAACAAGATCTTCAAGCGGGATGCCGTTAAATAATATCCTATTTGACCGCAATGGGTTTTTCTCAAATTCTGACTTTGAAAGTGAATCTTTTTCAAGCAAAACTTCAATCCCCATTGGTTTCAATGATTTTCTAAGAATATCAGCGGCCTTCTCTAATTCATTTTCTGTCTCTCCACAGCGCGGGCAGGTTTTACCATCGGTTAACAACCTTTCCCATCTAATGGTCAGCTGCTTCTTCTTTGCTGAGCCACAACATCCGTATTCACTTCTTCTCATAAACCTCCTTTATCATTGCTGTTAATCATGTATCCTAAATCAAATCTTTTCAAGGCTAAAGCCTCGCCCTACAATTTTTTAGAAATTTGGTTTTATTCCATATATGTCACTGAATTTTCAAGCCCTTCCCAGACCGTAACAGATTTTATGTTTCTTATTTTCTTTTTCATTTCGTTATAAATATAGACTGCAATCCATTCGGCAGTGGCATTATGTTTTCTGAAGAATGCCAAATTGTTTAAGTTTTTGTGGTCAAGTTTTGAAAGAATTTTTTTGAGTAAATTTTTCACCCTTCTAAAATCCATTGCCATTCCTAACTTATCCAGTTTCTCAACTTCAACCTTCACCTCTATTTTATAAGTATGTCCATGCACACCCGCACAATCACCTTTATAGCCTTTGACGCGATGCGCTGCCGAAAAATTCCCTTGAACCGATATTTCAAACATGATTATTTCTTTTTATTTTAAAATTCCATAAAGTAAATCAATTCTTCATCTAATTTTTCCAAGTCAAGTAAAACTTTTTCTCTTCTTGGCGAACCATCGGCATTACGAAAATCCCTTTGGAAAGAACCACATTTTATGAGAACATTGTCATCAATCTTTATAAAAGAAATTTGTTTTAATCGAAATTCTACCTTTCTTAAGCGTGACCAGGCACCTCTTTTTATCCTCTCTAATTCGTATTTTGACTTTCCACCTTTGAGTTTTTCATGCCACCTCTGAAAACTACGAAATTCATCATTGTATTCTACATAACCCATTGCCAAAATTAAACCGACACATCCGAAATCTCGTATTGCATTCGCTATGGCTTGCCTGTCGTTTACAATAATTTGATGACTGCTTGTGTTTATTGCATGAGATTTAAAATCCCACGGTATTTCTTTAAAGCCATCAAATTCCACATTGCCATATTTTGGACCTGGTATTTTTACGATATTTTTTAGTAACTTTTCACATAAAAACTGAAAGTACCACCCAATCCATTCCATTTGCCTCCATTGATTAAATCCTGACTCTTTCATTTCAAGAATAGATTTTCTTCCATTCCAAATAGTTGGAATATTACGCATGTTTTTGGATATTTCTTTTGCCAAGTTGAAAAAATTGGCGTGATTCATTTCTTCCACCAGGTTAACAACATCTTATCCTGCTGCAACCCGTTTTTATTTAAATAATAATCAAGGAGGTGTTCAAAAACAATCTTACCATTTGGATTTAAATCCCCCAGCAAAAAATTCCTGCCCATAAAATAGGCAACCACACCCAACATTCCACTTCCACATAAAGGGTCAAAAATTAAATCATTTTTATTTGAAAAATGTTCTATTAAACATTGAAGTAGTTTAAACGGTAATCTTGTTGGATATTTAGGCATTCTCACTTTATAATCCCTTTTGAAATTTAATGTTGTCAAATTTGGTTCACCCTTTAAACAATGACTAGTATTGCATCTCTTATGGAATGTCCATTGTTCACCTTTGGTAACCCAGTAAATCTCATAGACATTATGTGACATTTTCTTTCTACAAACCGGTGCAAAGTTATATGTCCAATACATCTTCCCTCTCAATGTCAATCCTTTGAATCTAATAATCCGATCGTGGATGATATTGCTATTATTCCATCCTGAAAAGACCAGAGCCTGGCCATTTTCTTTTAAATTTCTCTCAATGCATTCCAATAATTGCTGAATTTTTTCACCATACTCAGAAACACTCCATTCTACATATCCATCAACCACATTCTTAACATTTCTATGGTAATTTGTATTCTTCCCATTGAACTTTATGCCAAAAGGTGGGTCGGTAATTATTAGGTCCGCGTTAACACCAGACCATTCATTCATATCTTTAATGATAAATTTCGTCAGCAAGTCTGATATTACCCTTTGATTATCCTTCCCTTGCGCATTCACTCTTATATTCTCCAATAAATACTGCATAACTTTAATATTTTATTCCATAAACAAATAAAGTCAAGGGAGCTATGTTTTTTAGGCAATGGATTGATACAACATTATTTTTTTTCTTATCCTTGCCATTAACATTTTTATCTTTTCGTAATAGAATTCGCGCAGCTCTTCTATGGTTACGGGTTTAATCATTTTTGGTAATTTCTGAATTTTATCTATATTTTTTAAAGAAGCGGCAAGCCAATATTCATCCATTCCAATATGTTTCTTTCGGGCATTTTTGTATATCTCTTCAAATGGCATAAATTCTTTTGAAAGAAAATATATATCTACGAAATCTTTTTCTGCTGATCGGTCAAACAATGCAGAGAGCTTATTACAGGCAATATCAAGTTCATTATCAATTAAAATGCTATACTCTTTATTTCTTTTGATTTTTCTTAGATGAAATGGCGTATCCTTTGCAAAATATACTTTGATTGTTTCATCGCCTCGCTTGAAAAAAGATTCAAGAAAGGTAGAAAACTCTTTTTTGATTTCAAGATTTGCTTTTGTTACATTAGCAATTTTTTTAATATCGGCACAACTTTTATTACTTCGCCTTCTATTTCAGTAAAAAAATCCATATCCTCTGAATATCTATGGAAAAGATAAAATGCGGACAGGGCAGTACCCCCGGTCAAGAAAAAATTTTCTACGAGTTTTGTTTTTGAAAATGCTCTTATAAAATCCTGTTGTAAAGGTGTTAAGATCTCCATTTTATAGCTTTAAATACCATTGCCAGAAGTTCCTTATAAAACTAGGAACACCAATTATTCTTGGCAGATATTTCTTTATAATCTTAAAATCAATATTTTTAAATCCTTTGCTGTGCCATTTGAAAGAACACGGGCAAGATACCACTTAAAGAATTTCTCGGTCTTATATTCTTCTTCAGACCAATCATAATCCCAGATTAGATTTTCGTTCACCGGAATGCCATATAATGTCTTTTTGCGTCTTTTCATATCATTGTAATATCATAAAATATTAAAGAAATCAAGAGTCAACAGTTCTGAGTCCTCTCCACTGCTATAATTTATGATAATTGTAGTGGCAGACCTTGGTCTGCATATATTTAAAAAGCCGAGTAAACTCGGCCACTACATTAATAATCAATTTACAGCTTAAGAACTAAAAATAATTTGAACAAAGATATTATCAAAAACTGGATGAAATAGGTCATATAAAGTAACACTGCCCATATTGACCCATTAGGATATTTCATTATAATTGTTTATGCTAAGAAACAAAGTATTTATTACTCTAAATTTAATAATACTTGCATTTTTATCCGCAGGTGAAATTGTTAAATATAAAAAAGGAAATCTTGTCATTGAAAACATCCCGGAAATACCAACAAGTTTGATTAAAAAACTAAATTCATATCAGGATGTCCGTTATGCCTATTTTCTTGACTGGCTACCTGATGACAAGGGAATCTTAATCGCTACCCGATTTGCGGATGTGAATCAAATCCACCAGGTTGAATTTCCGGGCGGGATGCGCCGTCAATTAACATTCTTTGATGAACCAGTTGGTGGCGGCAGGGTCTGTCCGGATTATTCTAAACCCTATTTTCTTTTCAGCAAGGATTCTGCAGGGAATGAAGTTGACCAGATTTTTAAATATAATTATCGCACTGGTGAATATGAAATGCTAACCGATGGGAAATCCAAATATGGCTATTATCTATGGTCAAGAAAGGGTGATAGATTCGCCTTTACAAGCACAAAAAGGAATAATAAAGATTTTGATATATATCTCGGCGATTTGAGTGGGGAAAAAAGTCATAGGTTAATCTTAAAAGTTGAAGGTGATTGGAGCCCGGTTGATTGGTCTTTTGATGATACAAAATTACTACTCCATAAATATATCTCAGCAAATGAATCTCAACTCTTTATACTTGATATAAAGACCAGTGCATTAACAGAAATCAACCCGATAGATAAAAAAGTATCATATGACATAGCGCGCTGGGCAAAAGGCGATAAAGGAATCTTCTATATCTCGGATGAGTTTGGAGAATTCAACCAGCTCATTTATTATGATATAACAAGTGGAGCAAAGGAAATCTTAACCAAGAGTATTCCCTGGGATATTGTTACCTTTGATCTATCACCCAATGGCGATACCATTGCCTTTGTCAGCAATGAAAATGGGATTGCGAAATTATATATCCTTGAAATCCCCACAAGAAAAATCAATCTTATTAATCTACCTATTGGCTGGATTGGGGGAATAAAATTTAAACCTGACGGCAAAAGTCTGGCATTGACTTTAATTACCTATCGGGCACCGAGTGATGTCTATACCCTTGAGTTCAAAAACAGAAGATTGCTCCGCTGGACATATTCGGAGATTGCGGGGCTTGATACAACCCGCTTTGTCCCACCAGAATTGATTTCTTACGAAACATTTGATAGTGTTGATGGCAAACCAAGAATGATTCCTGCCTATGTTTATAAACCAAGAAAATCAGGACCCTATCCTGTGATAATTGATTTACATGGTGGACCTTCAGGGCAGTATACTCCTTTATTCTCACCAATGGTTCAGTATTATGTGAATGAACTCGGCTGTGCAGTGGTCTGCCCGAATTTCCGTGGTTCAAGTGGTTATGGCAAGACCTTTTTGACCCTTGATGATGGCTATAAACGCGAAGATGCAGTAAAGGATATCGGCAAATTGCTGGAATGGATCAGAAAACAATCTGAATTTGATTCAAAACGGATTGCAGTAATCGGCGGGTCTTATGGTGGCTATATGGTCCTTGCCTGTATGGTCCATTATTCTGATTTGTTGAAATGCGGGATTGACTTTTGTGGTATAAGCAATTTTGTCACTTTTTTAAAGAATACTGCAGATTATCGCAAGGATATAAGAAGGACTGAATACGGAGATGAGCGCGACCCGAAGATGCAGGAATTTTTGATAAATATCTCGCCGCTCACCAATAGCCATAAAATAAAAAAGCCATTATTTGTGGTCCAGGGGCTAAATGACCCGAGGGTACCGGTGAGTGAGGCACGCCAGATTGTGGAAGCGGTGAGAAAGAATAAGGTTGATGTCTGGTTTTTGCTTGCGGAAGACGAAGGGCACGGCTTCAGCAAAAAACCAAATCGCGATTATTATCAGCAGGCAGTGGTTTTGTTTCTTGAAAAGTATTTGTTGAAGTAAATCTATCTAAAAATCCGCGGATTCGCAGGAACTCTATAGTTTCAAAAGATTATTTAATAAGTTCTTTTCAGTACCATCCTGCATTCATCAAAGAATTTTAATGCCTTTTCTTCCCGATAATCGGGATAGGTCCATTCCAATGGACGGAATTGATGGTCTTTATAAATAAGGGTGACTTCTGCATATATCCCTTTGCCAAGATATATTCTATGTGAATAATTCTTTGTTGAGGCGAGGATGATATTGCTCAAAGAAATCAAACCCGGGTCAATGTTAATCATCCTTCCGCCATTTCCGCTCAAAAATTTGTTTTCAATCTCATTTGATTTATGCTTCAAATCTACCAGTAAATCAGGATAAATGAGTTTCTCAAATAAAATCCATTGTCTTAGAAGATTTTCACCCATCTCTTTGTTGTAGTATGTAGTATGAATAAAAGGGATGACTTCTGATTTTTTAATCACCTTACCGAGCAATTCATTAAAATGTTCCAGTGCTGAGTCAGGATTGAATTCTTTAATGAATATCAGTCCAGCAAAGGATAAGACTTTATGAGGTTCATGAATTTCCGCCATTGTTATTTTAAATCCCCCTGTATCCCACTTTTAAAAAGGGGGAATTAATGAAATTTTGTAACATCCTTCTGAATATAACATATTAAGTCTTTCCACTGCATACCTTTACGCAAACACCACAGATATACTGACCTATCCCTGGCATTCGGGAAAATTCTTTTAATTTTGCCAGACATTTTTGTAAATCGACACCCTGCTCACCAATCGCACTTGCCGGACAGGCAATTATACATTTTTTACAATTCCCGCAATCACCGTTGAGCTTTTTTTCAGGCTCAAATTCCATATCGGTAAGAACAGAAATATACCTGACCCTTGCCCCATATTCGGGATTGACAACAAGTCCGCTCCTGCCGATATAACCAAGTCCGCATTCAACCGCCAGAACCTTATGGGAAATATGCCCTTTCTGATTCTGCCAGTCCACGGTCTGGGATGCCGGGATAGCAATCGCCTTTGCCCCTTTTTCTTCAATGAATTGAACAAGATGATACGCAGTCTGGTCTAAAAGCCAGTTTACTGTTTTATAATGTTGTTTGTAAATCAAGGTCGGATGATTTTCAATTGTTTTCAAAACTTCATCTGAGATTGGATAACCAAATACAATTACCCTTGGATATTTATAGTTTATCTCAAGTATCACAAGAGCTTCTGGGACATTGCCAAACCCAATGATTTTTACACCGAATTTATTTAAAAATTCCTTAATCTCTTGCTTTATTGACATTGATTATAAAAATTTGGATTAATAATGAAGAATCGCGGCTGGAAGCCGCTCCTACAGAGTGTACTTTCTTTCAATTTTCATCCTCAGTAAGATCTTTGAATTCTTCTTCTATTTCCTTATCAATTTTTTCTTGTTTCTCTTCAATGACCGTTTCCTGGGTAGGCTGGGAACTCGGTGGTGTTTCAATCGCGGGTTCGGCAAAATCTTCTTCCCTGGGCAACTCGCTCAAATCCCGAATTCCAAAGTGTCTTAAAAATTCATTAGTCGTTACATATTTTATAGGTCTGCCTGGCGTAGGTAATCTCCCACTGGTTTTAATCAAACCTTTTTCCATTAGACTTTCAAGGATATAAGAACAATCAACACCCCTTGCCTTTTCCACTTCTGCACGGGTAATCGGCTGGTGATAGGCGATTATTGCCAGGGTTTCAAGTGCTGCCTTTGAAAGTTTCTCTTTCTTTTGTTTTAGTTTACTAACATAATCTGCATATTCAGGTAAGGTGTAAATCTGATAACCACCCGCTACTTCTTTAATCTCAAATGCCCTGCCCGTCTGTTTATATTCTTCGTTTAATATCTCAAGGCTCTTTTTAACCTCTTCCTCAGGGCAATTAATAATGCCGGCAATCCGCTCTAAACTGAGCGGGGTATCGGTTGCAATTAACAGGGCTTCAATAATTTGCTTCATATAGTTCAATCAATTTAGATACTATTTTATCCCAATTAAACCTTTCGTCAATATCTTTCTTTGCATTCTCACCAAGCTTTCTGCAGAGTTCCTTATTTCGGGCAAGTTCTTTTATTGCCTTAGCAAGTTCATTCGGGTCATTATCTTTAACAAGTATGCCATTATGCCCATGTATCACCACATCGGTAATACCGCCAACATTTGAGGCAATCACCGGTTTGGAATAACCCATTGCCTCAATCATTACAACACCAAGCCCTTCGGTATCACCGTGTTTGTCATATATCGCAGGCAGAACAAAGAAACTACAGGTCCTATAGTAATTATGCAGCTCTTCCTTAGAGACCCAACCCGTAAATTTAATTCTGTCACTTAACCCATAATCTAAACTCATCTTCTCCCAGTTTTTTCTTTCTGGCCCATCACCGACGATTATTAAGTTGTGCGGAATTTCTTTGTGAATGAGTTTGAACGCCTCAATCAATATATGAACACCCTTCCTCTCCACATGCCTTCCCACAAATAGAATAAAATTTTCATCAGAGACAGCGACGGATGACGACTCAACCGTAATACTGAATGGTATGATTGGAATCTCCTTTTTCACAATTCCTTTTAATTCACCTGCGGTATGATTTGATATCGCGGTGATAACATCAGCACGATTTACAAAAAAAGCGAACGGTTTGACTAAAAATGGAAACTTCTTTTTCAACCAACGAATTTCAAGCCCATAGAATGTAGCAAACACCTTGCATCTTGATAGCACCTTAGCACAGACACCAAATAATATATGGGGAAAGGGCCAGTTAATATGGACAATATCAAATTTTCTTGAGCGCACCAATCTTGCGATTGCAATTGTTCCGAAGATAACATAAAGAAAACTCAATAATATATTGAATCCGCCCTTACTAAATCTATCCACTGCAGTCTCTTCATGGGTCAATCTTTCGTATTTTTTTAGAAAATATCTAAATCTATAAACAGGCATTCCATTCCATACTTGATTTTTCAATCCTTTATAAGAAGATGTAAAAACTGATACCTCAATTCCTTTTTTGCGCAACCTTTCAATCAATTCAATCATCCAGGGGGTAATAACATCACCCTTATATCTGGGAAAAGCAGTAGCAACGAATAAAACCTTCATAAAAGATCGTTATTGGTTATGGGGCATAGTGTCCATACAAAATTCTACACTCAATAACCAAATCCATTATTTTTTTATCTTCCATTTCACAATATTCCATATCGCCTGAATACCGTCTTTCACACCGATTTTTTTACCTGCAGTCCTGCCATAATACGAAATCGGAATTTCGGTAATCTTGATACCCTTTCTTAATAATTTACAGGTAATTTCCGGCTCAATCTCAAATCGTGATGAAACAAGGTTCAAACTACGCATCAAATTTCTATCAATCATTTTATAACAGGTTTCCATATCAGTGATATGCCCTTTAAATAATAAATTGGTCAACAAGGTCAGCACACGATTAGCAAAATAACTCTTTTTTAAAAATTTACCTTTACCCAGAATCCTTGAACCATAGACAACTTTTGTTTTACCTCTGATAATGGGCTCAAGGAGTCTTGGATAATCGCTCGGTGAATATTCTAAGTCTGCATCCTGAATTATAACCACATCACCCGTTGCATTTTTTAATCCGGTCCTTATTGCCGAACCTTTGCCCATATTCTTCTCATGGAAAATAACCTTCGCATCGGTTATCTTCTTTAAGTAATTTCTCGTTCCATCGGTTGAATAATCATCAACAATTATGAGTTCCTTTTTAATATCAACCGCCTTAACTGCTTTTATCAATCTCTCAATATTATCAACTTCATTATAAACTGGAATAATTATTGAAAGAGTTATCTCTGATTCCACAAGTAAATTATAACAAAAAAAATATTAGTGTCAATTATAGAATATTAATTTATAGTAATCAGAATTTATAGTTTATTCCAATTTTACCCGGTTCTGCTTCTAACCCGAAACCGGGTTCTTCTTTGAATACAGCAACATTAATTACCGAAACTATGCGGTTTATTATCATAAATCCGGTCATAAATGTGGCACGCCGAAAATTTTCCCGTGCTGATTTCCTTTTTTCCCAATATAAATTCCTGTTTGTTAAGGTATTCCATTTCCATGCATCTTCACCAAAATATCCATGTTCTTTAATGTATTCCTGCTGTTTTACCGGGTCATTGGGATAAATCAAACTTGCATCCCTTTCAACAAGTAGATTATATTCATCAGAAGAAGCGAAATCTTCAAGATTATCAAAGTATTCATCATCCTGGCGCAAAGGATTTGCACCCGCATGTTCAAATGCAAAAATTTTTGAGGAAGATTCTATTTTATGACCAAAATAATTAAAAGAATAATATGAAACCCAGAATGAACCTTCTAAAATGAAGAATGTCCTTGCCTCATTCTTTTTCTGCAAAATCCATTCACCCCAGCCCGGCATTATTGCCGAGGCAAGAATAGGATTCATTCCCTGGAAAATCATTAGTGTTAAGCCTAAAATCAATTTGCCTCCTTTCACCCTCTCCTTCACCTCTCCCTTTCTCTCGATGTCGAATCTCGAGATGAGACACAAGGGAGAGGGTTAGGGTGAGGGTTTTACTTAAGTACTGCGAATTTTTTAAATTTCACTTCTTTTTTATTACTATTCTTCGCTTCAATGCGCAGAATATACACGCCATTGGATTGATTTTTAAAATCAAAATAACATTCGTTATATTCATTCGGCATTGTGTCATATAGTTTCATACCACCAATTCTATGCCCGGTAATATCCAAGATATCAACCTTCACTTCTGCATTCTGATAAAGATAGAAACGCACCGTGCCTTTGCCTTTTACCGGTGATGGATAAATATAGAAAGAACCAATGAGTTCTGATGAACTTGAAATTTCAAGATAATCTCCCTTATACACTCCCCAATTTTTATTTGAATTCATATAACCACACCAGGAAGCAGTTCTGCCTGGAAAGTCCCAGATATAGATCTTGCCAGAATCGCTACCACAGGCAAGTTCTAAATCACCATCAAAATCAATATCTGCTACAAACCCGGGCGAAGAAAATCCACCATCACCGAACAATGGTGAAAATGCAAATTCATGATTGCGATTATAAATAATCTTCAATTGTCCTGTACTCAGGCTATCTTTTGGTCCAAGACCGAAGACAATTTCTTCTCTACTGATTGTATCAAGTTCGGCAATAACGAGTGGATATAAAATATTCATATCTGTATTCAGCGGAAAGTTGTTTTCAATAGTCCCGTTACGATTGAAGACATAAAGGGTCTTGCTACTATTGGGTGAGATAATTTCAAGATAGCCATCCTTATCAATATCCGCGAGCGCCGGTGTATAATAAAAGACAGTATCAATCCAGGTTTCAAATTTCTGTTCTAAGGTATCTGCACCATAGATATAAAAAGTTCCATAGCCATTGACAATTGCTGCTTCGGGTTTACCATCGCGGTCTATATCACCCACCACCGGGGAGGAATATGTGAGCATATTATGCTGGGATTCAGTGTATTCCTTTACTATGCCGTCTTTATTTATAAGCCAGAATCTGCCGTCGGCACCAAGGACACCAATGGTTCTATTTGTTTCATCAAAAACACAGGGCGTGGAATATATCCAGGAATTGAGATAAATCGGGAAGTTTGCAATATTTGTTCCATCACTATTCAGACAATATAGTTTTCTATCCTCGGAACCAAATATTATTTCAAGTTTATTATCGCCATTTATATCAAACAATAAAGGCGCACCAAGAATTATGCCATCGGTCCTGAATGGAAAGTTTGTTAATGGTGTAAGAGTAATTCCATCCAAAACCCGTAAATTAAATCCTGAGCCAAATACAATATCTTCAGCACCGTCATTGTTTATATCACCGATTGCGGTAAATGTGGTGATTGTATCAACCATTGCTGAGCGATAAGGAGTGCCGTCATGGTTATAAACATAGATATGCCCGTAACGGGTTGTCGAAACTATTTCCATATCGCCATTACCATCAAGGTCGCCGTAATTTAAAGAATGAATGGATTTTCGTACCGGTAGAGAGACTGGAAATCCTTTTTGATAGATATCAAAATTAACCGACAAGCTCATCAAGGTATCAAGTTTTGAAAAGATTTCTATATTCAAAAGAGATTTCCCAAAATAACTATCAGAATTGGGATTGGTAAAAGGACCGAATCTGCGATTTGATTTGTTTGAATCATCAACAAAGAAGAAATCATACTTTGAGCCATAATATTCAAGTGTATCAACATATACCCAGGCATCAAAATGCTGTATCCCATCCGCCTCTTCTACATCAATTCCCTTATGCTTCGGGTCAATCTGAATTATATTATATCCATAATTTGCATATATCACATTGTCATCAATATGCCAGATTAATATCCCACTGCCCGGCAAGAAGAAATCGAACTCGCCATTATCAACATAAACCGGAATTCCATCCTCAACATCAATTATTATTGTGTCTTTTTGTTTAATATCCTGCTGACGGTTTTCAATCAAAAAGAATTCAGTTGGTGAAATGGGTATCTTTATCATTGTCTGGTTTGCAATACCAGATTGTGAAGTATCTGCCGCTGAGGCACGCAGGGTTAATAGGCTTTCGGGATGTGTTACTACAAATGGTTCAACCCAGACCGGGTCATAGGTATAGTGTCCAAAAAAGTATCTTGTCCAGGCACCCAAATTTACAGGGATAGAACCCTCAGGCACACCAGCATCCGGCATTCCAACCCAACCGCCAGTTCCCATCAAATCAAATGCACCAACACCATTTGACCAGCCCGTTATATCATACAAGTCAGGCAGACCGAGAATATGCCCAAATTCATGAACAGTGGTGCCGAGTGCACCAACCATATACCAATCAACCCTTGCCATTTCTGATAAACAACTTATCGGGCATTGAATTGTATCCGTTCCATTATTTGCAATAATATATGGCACACCAAGATAATATTCTAAGGCACCTGGTGGAATTGTTGCTGCTGGAATATCACGAAATCTATAAAAATTAATACTTGTTTGAAGAAGAGTCCCCGCATGAAAGACAATTATTGCATCATAGTCAGAAAAGTCTACGGTTTCATCCATATCCGCAGCAGCAATTGCATCGGCAACAATCCTTACCATGCCCATTTCCATTGCGTAGGTATTAAACCAGACGATTCCAGTCTTTGGGTCATAATGGTCATATCCGCTGTAGTATGCCATCTTATGAGGCAATTGATAACAATCCGTCGGACGGTCAGGTTTTACCGTATATGTTACATTGCAATGTCCAAATGAATTCGCTTTGTAGTAATTGTGCAAAAAATCCATCTGCCTTTCAAAATATTTTTTGGTATGGGGTGGATCATAAAAAAGACCATCCGATGGAGAACCAAATCCCTTGAGGTCCATTTTACCATTGCCCGTAGTTAGAGAATCATTATCTTCAACAAACTCTGCCCTCAAAACAAGTATGCGTAGATTTTGCATTCTTGTGCCTAATCTGGGACGGGGCAGACCAAACTCTTTAAAGAAATGTGTTGTCTTTAACATCTGGGGTGCTTTCGTTTCAACTCCTTTTGGACTGACAAGGTTAATCTTTATATTGGATTGTGGAAGTGGAGGTGGATTATAGTTTTTATTTCTCGTTATCACCACCTTCTCTGCCCCGCAGAGACTCAATAAAAATAAAATTGTAAGAATTGGACGCAAATTGACCTCCATAACCTTAAAGTATACCTATTTTCCCGTAGAAGTCAATATCAGGCAATAATTAAGAATTTCTATAGGAACGCTCCCAGCCGTGATACTTACAAAAAGCGAAGCACTTTTTCAGTCCGGGTCGGTGATCTTTCTTTTATTATTGCCATCTATATCCATAATCCATAAGACCATTCCACCATTAGTGTCATCATATCCAGAGAAGACTATCTCTTTGCCATCAGGCGACCAACGCGGTTCGATTCCCTGAGCTATTATTTTTTGTTCCATTACCAGCGTATCAATTAAATAAATATATGCATCTTTCTCATTTTCTCCCTCAGTATACCCATCGCAATAGATGATTTTTGAGCCATCAGGTGAGAATCTCGGGCTTCGGATATTTTTATTTTCAATGATAGTTTTAGTAATATTCCCATTTGTGTCAGCAATGCATAGATTAAAGCCATTGCAAAATAGAAATCTATCACCAGATGGGTGCCAATCCGGGTATAGACCGCAGACAAGATATTTTCTATAACTTCCATTAATGTCGGTAAGATAAATACCAGAGCCAGCCGGTGTAATTGAATCAGGCGGAGTACTACAATAAAGAATTCTTGAACCATCAGGAGAAACAACCGGATAAAATGAGAATGTATCTATCAATATTCTCATGATTTTTCCATTCTTTGCATCAACTTTATAAATACCTTCATAGATTATCCATCTACTGTCCTTTGTCCAATCAAGTTCGGAAAAGGTGTGAACCAGAATTTGTTCTTTTCCAGTATTTAAATCCAATAATTTGATTCCCACATCACCAAAGATTGAATAATCTAATTCATCTGGTTTAAGTGTATCAAGGAGATCTTCTTTAATCATACGACAAAAAGCAATATAATTTCCATCCGGTGACCAGGCAGGATTTGTGTCATACCTCAAAGAAGTTTCATTCTTATTGATACATTGCAATGCTGGGATGCAAGCGATGAGCTGTAATATTGTAACTGTGCCTGACAACAATTTAAACTGAATTTGCATCGAAGTTTCCAATTTCTATATTATATAAAGCGATTTAAAAATGTCAATATCATTGTTAGTTTGAATGTGATGGCTTTAGTCTATAGAGAATCAACTTTCGTAAACAAAGGAAATAGTTCTAACATTATTACAACAAGAATTTGCGATTTTAAATGCGACTAGCTTTAAAATCTTATCCGATATTGATACTGAAGACTGTATTCGCCAGTTTCGTCTCTTTTGATTAAAATCTCATTGCGGTCATCAATAAAATATTCTACATTAAATTCATTTGAAAAAGATGTAATATCATAGGTGTAAGTGATAAAAAGATTGCGGGAGATGTATTTTCCAACTGTAACTTTCGTCTTTTCCTGTGGTTCAAAAATTGGTGCTTCAACCCTGAAATAATCAAGCCCGGTATACGCACGGAGCCTTCTTGAAACATCACTCTCAAGATAAGCAAGCACAGTTCTTGGCAGTACCCTGCCCACATATTCACCCTGCTTTATAGATTCAAGTTCACGCCAGGTGATATTTAGATTCAAATAAGTCAATATATCCTGTTCGCTATAGCGTGGAGGTTCAGAAAAGAATTCAAAAATCGGCTCCGAAATATTACCTGTGCAGTGCAGAATGATTTTTATTTCCTGGTTTGTCTCAGGCTCCCTTTCCCGGGTATTCAGTTCTGCCCAGAAATCAATTTCGGGATCAATAACTTCCCGGGGAACAATTGTTATCTTCCCACTTGTTATCTTTAAGATATGATTGAGCCAATAATAATTTCCTCTTTTTGTCTCCAGATTTCCTGAAACATAGAGCGGTGCTTGTTCTTTTATGAGATAAACTTCTCCTCCAAACTCAATATCCGCATCACGATTCCGCAACCAGATATTCCTATCACCACTCAACCGTAAATTCATTCGCCATTCTTTTTTTTCTTCTTCCGCACCCGATTCAAGATATGTTCCGAATTCCACAGGTATAATCCCTTCTTTTACATTTATATTCCCATTATAAAACATTATTTCGTCTTTCATACTGATTGAAATATTTCCCGAGCCGATTCCATAGGCATAATTTTGATACTGAAGTGGTGCATCACGAAAACTGAAGTCAAAATAAAGATTGCGCACACGGAATTTCGGCTCTAATTTTACAACTCCACCACCGTTTACCCAGTTTCTAATTCCAAGGCGTAATGAATTGCTTGAATAGACCTGCGCTTTTATCGTTTCGAAAACAATTTGATTGCCTGTAAATTTAACTCTTGCATACCCAGAATCAAACCTTGCCGAAATAGTATTTATTCCAAAGCTTGCATTGGTAATCTCACTTGAACCAGTTATTTTAAAATCCTTAAAATTACCTTCAAATTCTAATTCACCACTCATCAATCCATCGGGAGATTCCATAAATGAATTCAAAAATGGGAATATCCAGGGTCTTACATCTTTAAATTTTGCATATAACTTTGATTGATCCAAAGAAACCGAACCATAAGTCTCAAATGATTGATTGTTAGCGTCGGCTATACTTAATTGAAAGCTTTTTATCTCATTCTTCTGATATTCACCCTTTATAGAAAGCCTGCCATTATTCAGTCCACGATAAAATAAACTTTCACCATTTACACTCAGCAAATTTCTTTCAAAATTTAAAGCTAATTTTCCCTTTATCTGCTCCTTCAAACCCAAAAATTTGAATAACTCATCAAGGTCAATATCAAAAATTGAGAGTTTATTTTCAGTTAGTGAAAAAACCATTTCTCCATTAGCAAGTTTCAAATGCACAGTCCCAAGTTTTCTATTAAAAATATCAAAAAAAATCGGTTCAATGTTGTGAGCATATTTTTTGTGGAAATTAATAAAGAGTGAGTCAATCGTGCCTGTCCCATCAATTAGCAATTTTCCTTTTAACAAAAGGGTATCACTGTTCCGATGGGCAACTGAAAGAAATTCATCTTTTTTGAGATAAAAATGTAATTTATCTATTCCAATATTCTTGTATCCTGCCGAATCAATATCAACCTTGACTACGTTTATTTTTTCATTCCAAACAAAATTCTCAATTTTAACAAGACAATTATTTAAATAAAAATCAGTGGTGCTAAAATCATTTATTTTTAAGTCAGCGTTAAAAATTGTCTTTCCAAGTTCATTAAAATTCCCCTTGATAAAGATATTTCCATACACAAAACCAGATACAGGATAAAAATTGCTGAATCTTTTAAGTTCCAAAAAATTGATTGAAATACCAATGTCATAGTCAGGATATAATTTGCCAGTTGCAGATATATTCATATCTCTTTCATTTATAAGTAGTGTATCAATAAATATCTGATTATTTTTATAACGCCCGGCAAAATAAAGTGTATCTATGGCAAGTCCATTTTCTATAGGAGAACTCGCTATACCAAAGAATTTTTGGTCTTTATAACCAAGTCTTCCACTTAAAAGAATTGCCTTTTTTGAATTGAGAAACCTTGAAATATCTATGTTCCTGAAATTTGTTTCAATTATGTAATTCTTTAAACTGGTCAATTTCATCTGGGCAGAGAAAGTACCATTTAATGCCTGACCATCAAAAAAATTGATTATAGTTGTATCACCAAGCACATTCGATTCAAAACCGACCTTTTCTATAAAAGGAATCCCTGATGCCATACCCTGAATTTGAGGTAGTATTTTGCCATTAATATAATGGACTTCGCCTTTCAGTTCTACAGTTCCTTGATAAACACCTAACTCTTTTAATATCAGTCTGCCTGACTTAATATTGAAAAAAAGATTTTTTTCCTTAGGAATGTAAAATCCGTTTCCCTGCAAGTTTATCCCCCTGCCCTTTATCTGGCATGATCTTAAATCAAATTTTTCCGGGGTAATATTCAACAATATATTTGCTGCGTAGATCTGCAACGGTATATCAGAACTCTTCAAACTTAAATTCATTGTGGTAAAATAAAGACTCCTCCCTAAAAAATCTATAAAAATCAACCCGGAAATATTTTCAACTTTATATTTTTTGTTGTTTTCATAAATTATGCTTCCATTTTTTACATTAATACGAATTGAAAGATTGAACTTCGGAATACTAAACTTCCCTTCTTCTGCCACACCTTTTTTTTCTTTAATATATATTACAGGCTCAAGGAGGTTCAACTGAAAAATTGTGGGGAGGCGAAAACTTAAAGGTAAAAATCGATAACTTATCTGTGCCCTCCCTCCATAAATGCTATCTGTCTCAGAGGTTTTAATTATATAATTTTGAATTGTATATCCCTTGAACAGACTTCCTTCAATATTCTCATAAGAAATTTTATAACCAGTAGTTCTATTCAAGATACTCAAACCAACTGCACCCCAGTTAACAAAATTGACAACAACTACCAATGCCACAACAATTATTACAATTATTATTAATGTAACAATTAATTTCTTCATAAATTTAAAAGATATGATAGATACCCAAATAAAATTCTCTGCCTTTTTCTTTAAGCGGTATGCCGAAATCTGCGCGGATTGGTCCGATTGGTGTATAATATCTTATCCCTGCACCTGTACTTATTTTGAAAAACTCGGTCCTGAAAATCTTTTCGCGGTTATCAAGATAGCCCATATCAAAGAATACTACAAAACCCCAGTTTTTAAATATGTTCAGGCGGTCTTCTATGTTGAAATTAATCAAAACTTCTCCATAATGTTCATTCTGTAATGAATCTGGACCAATTGATTTTTCCGGATAACCCCTAAGACTGTACTGTCCGCCAAGATAATATTTTTCGTCAGGGCTTACACCGTCGGTAGGAATGATAATACCAAATTTTAATCGCTGGGCAAGAATATTCCTTTTGCCTAATAAAAAAGTTTTGTAATACCTTGCTTCTGTTTCAAAACGAATATAATGATTAGATCCACCCAATATACCACCAGCATACTCTAAAATGGGAACAATGTATATACCAGAAACAGGATTGAAAAATTCATTGCGGTAATCACCCATTAATTGAAATTTCATACTATTTGTGCTTCCTGAAAAAGTATCCGGTAATTCAGATTTCATATCAATATCTACATATTTATATTTATTGGCGATATTCGCCTGAATATGTTCATTGAAAATTTTTGAAACCCTAAATTCAGCACCCCAGGATTTTCTTATAAAATCCTGTCTGTTTTCATACCAGTAAAAGGGTAAAACTGACGGACTCAATCTAAATTTTGTAAAATAAGGAATGGAATAGATAAAATCAAATTTTGTCTCCCACTCTTTTTTTATGTTTATCTTAAATGAAGGCTGGATTTTAAAACGATGTCCAGCATTAAAAAGATTCATTTCTTCAAGTCCAATAGAAATAATGAAACTCAACGGTATAGATATACCAATACCCCAATTGAGAATTCTGGATTTCAATTCCCTTAAATTAAATATAAGATCCAATGAATCATCAGAGACTTTAATCATATCAATATCCACGGTACTAAAAAAACCCAAACGGTAGATGCGCAACTGGCTATTGAAAATCTTCTTTTTGCTGTAGGTATCACCGGGTTTTATCTCAATCTCATGATGAACTACAGATGGATTGCAAAATCTAAGCCCCTTGACTGAAATGTCATTTATGTAAAAAATTTTGTCTTTCTGGATTTCAAAAATTAAAATTCCAGAATCAGGCAAACTGCGCGTATTTGCCCTTGCAAACGCATATCCAATGTCCTTGTAATAATTTTCAATCTGTTCTGCAGACTTTTTAATCTTTTCCTGGATAAAAAATTCATTTTTTTCAATTTCCAGGAAACGAACCAAATCTTTTTCACCATTTGAAAACCTGATTTCTTTAACCCGTGGTCTTTTACCTTCAAAAATTTTGAAAAGAATTTCTATATCTTTATCTGATTCCTTTATTACAGGCTCAACCTTTGTATCAAAAAAACCACGGTTGTTATAAAAACGAATTATTCGGCTAACATCCTGTATTAAATTAAAATCGCTGAATTGTTCTTTTTTACGAGAAAGAATTATCCCGGAAAGTTCTCTCGATTTAACAGAGTAATTACCCTCAAAATTAATTTTTGAAATAGGAAGGGTTATGAGAAAATTTATTAAGAGTATCCAAGTCAAAGATTAAATGACAATTTTACCCTGTTTTATTACTAATTTCTTATCAAACCAGACCCAGGGTTTTCTAATAACACCATCAAGGTGTATCTTTGCATCATTCTTTCCACCAAATCCTAAATTGTTACCAAATGCAAGATGAATAGTCCCCATAACTTTTTCATCTTCAAGGACATTACCAGTGATAATTGCTTTATAATTGGTCCCTATACCCAACTCACAAAGCACCCTACCTTTTTCACCAGCCTGGTCAAATATTTTCTCAAGGGTTTTATTTCCTTCAAGTTTCACAATCTTGCCTGATTTTAAAGTAAGGATGACTGGCTTTTTAAGGAGCCCAAGAGGTGCAAAAGAACCATCAATTACAACTTTTCCTTCAGATTTATCTTCAAGTGGTGCGCAATAAGATTCACCGGCAGGAAGATTAGAGAAACTTCCAGGGGTTCGGATAATTCCTGTATCAGGATGTCCTCTGCGCGAAGTTATGTCTAAATAAAGTTCATTATTTCCTGTTTTCACTAAAACCTCTTTTGTTCTCGTAAGTAGTGCCTCCACTTTCTTTGTCAAACGGGCAATTTTATTATAATCAGCATTCAATGTCCGTATCATCAAATCGGTGGTTATGCCGGGCATTGTCGCACCCCGGACCCCTGATTTTGTTGCCTGAATGCGCGCCTGGGTATGGGTTAGAGAGAAACTCGTTGGGATAATAAAGACATCGCACTTTTTTAGAATCTCACCAATGAGTGGAGGTGGCTCTTTACCATGTCCACCTGTCGGTGCTATTTCCACTAAGTACGAATCCTTTTTGTCAGGGAGTTGCTCCCAGAGCACTTCGCCAATTTTCTTACAGGGTTTATCAGTAACTATAACTACTCTTTCCCCATTCTTAATGCTTAAGCACTGATGAATAACTATATCTGCCGAAGATATTAATTTTTTAGTATCCATATTACCAGCGGAAGTGCGCAAATGCCTTGTTTGCCTCTGCCATTTTATGGACCTCTTCTCTTTTCTTTATTGAGTTTCCTTCGTTTCTGCTGGCGGCGATAATTTCCTGGGCAAGTCTCTCTTCCATTCTATGCTCAGGTCGTTCCCGTGCAGATTGGATAATCCATTTAATCGCAAGGCTTTCCTTACGATTTGGTCTGACCTCCATTGGTATCTGATAGGTAGCCCCACCAACCCTTCTCGGTCTGACTTCAAGAATTGGTTTCACATTATTAAGTGCCCTTTCAAAGACCGCAAGTCCGTCTTCTTTCGTTATCTTCTCTATACGCTCAATTGCTCCATAAAAAATCTTCTGGGCAATGCTCTTTTTTCCATCCCACATAAGGTTATTTATAAACTTGCTCACGAGCACACTATTGTATTTTGGATCGGGTTGAATCTTTCTAATAGTCGCCCTTCTTCTTCTACCCATATTACCTCCCTAAGATGATGCAGCCGCCTTAGGCCTTTTCACTCCATAGAGGGAACGGCTCTTTTTTCTATCTTCAACACCCGCCGCGTCATATTTTCCACGCACGACATGATAACGTACCCCAGGCAAATCCTTAACCCTGCCACCGCGTACCAGTACAATTGAGTGTTCCTGAAGGTTATGCCCTTCTCCAGGAATATAGGCAGTAACCTCGTATCCATTTGTCATTCTAACCTTGCAGACCTTGCGCAAGGCAGAATTTGGTTTTTTAGGGGTCGTTGTATAAACCCTTGTGCAGACACCCCTTCTTTGAGGACAACCAGTCAACGCTGGAGCCCGACTTTTTTTGACGACCTTTTTTCGTCCAAACCTAATCAACTGATTTATTGTTGGCATTAGCCTCCTTTCTTATAGAAATAAAATTATACTTAAAAAAGAACCCGTGTCAAGGGTTATTAGAAATTGAATTGCTTATCAGTCTAAAATATTTGAACTTATATATCCCTGATCGGTGATAAATGGTGCAGTTTTTGGAAAATCTTCTATTGATAGATCTCTTATCAATTTTGCCGCCCGATGTAAAGAATCTATTGTAAGCATCCCACCTGGTTTCTGGATTGCCGAGATAATCTGTCCATTTAAAAAGTTACCTGTAGAATCAATTGAAATTTTAAGAATTGGTGCATAGCCTCTTACATCATCAATATTAAAACCATAAGTGAAAAAATTACCCAGACTATATGCAATCAAACGATTTTTATATATCTCAATTGCCCGCGGCACATGAGGACCGTGTCCCCATACAAAATCAGCTCCACTATCAATGACGGCACGGCTGAATTTAACAACATTGCCCCTCGGCACATCCAAAAAATACTCCATTGTATCCTTGGTATGTAAATAATTGACCCCCTCACCGCCCCCATGGAATGAAACAATCACAATGTCATATTCTCTTGATTTTTCTGCTACAATTTTCTGTGCGGAAGGGATATTCAATATTGAATTTCCCCAGAATGCCTGAGAAAAAGAAATGATACAGATTTTTTTATTATTGATTACAAATTCACCACAAATATCGTCGGTTCCGTATTTTATCCCGTACTGAGTAAGGACATTGATAGTAGATAAAAAAGCCTCCTGCCCGAAGTCATTTATATGATTATTTTTAAGATTCACAAAATCAAATCCTGCCTCGGCAAGATATCGGGCATAGTGCGGTGGAGTTTTAAATGCATAGACTTTGCCTTTCTCAATCTTCTTTGTGCATTTACCGGAATCGGCAAGTGGACCCTCAAGATTACCAAGGGTTAAATCTGCACTTCTCAATATTTCTTCGACATTCGTAAAAATATTTGCCCCATCATTGGGTGGCAACCTTTTTTCGGGATAGGTCGTGCCCATCATAATATCACCAACAGCGATTATAGTCAATGTATCCCCTAAAATAAATGCCCCGAAGAAAACAAAAAGAAAAATTTTTTTCATACATTGATTCTATTCAAAAATTATAATGGGTCAAGATGCACATATCAAAAACAAAATTTTCTATTGACTTTTTAATTTTTTTGTGGATAATATATCATAGTAAAATCCGATGATTTCGAATCAGGAATTTTTTAATGAAACAACGGCATTCCAAATAAAATGAAGAGAAAGGAGGACAAAAATGCCAAAAAAAGGAGCAACAAAACTTAAGAAAACGGGTAAAGAAGCAGACCTGGCAGGTCCTGGTGTGAGCACATACGAAGAGGTGGAGAAGATACTGCCGAACGATTATAAACCTCTTCTGCCCCCTCTGGAAAGGATGAAGGCTTTATTTGCAGTAAAGGAATACATTGAAAAGAATCTATGCAAGGAATTGAACCTTACTATGGTTCAGGTGCCTTTAATTGTTACAAAAGAAAGCGGTGTCAATGATTATCTTGATAGAGATGGTTCAAGAACACCTATTGAATTTAAATGCGGACTGGGTTTGAAGAAACCGATTGAAGCCCAGATTGTCCAGGCAGCAACAAAATGGAAGAGAATGGCACTTGCCCAGTTTGGATGCAAACCTGGTGAAGGAATTTGCACAGATATGAGGGCGGTTCGTAAAGATTATTTTATGGACCACGACCATTCTTGTTATGTTGACCAGTGGGATTGGGAAAGGGTTATCACCCCTGAAGAACGCAATCTAAAATTTTTAAAGGAAATAGTAAAGAAAATATGGAAGGTTATTTATGGCGCAGCAAAATTTGCCCAGGAAAATTGGCCTGAACTAAAAAATCCAAAGTACCCACCAATTCCTGAAGAACTCACTTTCCTGCATGCAGAAGATATCCTTGACATGTATCCAGATATGCCAAGAAAACAACGCGAAACAGCGATTTTGCAGAAATACCCGGCAATATTTATAATCGGTATTGGCTGGACATTAAAAGATGGATACCCGCATGAAATGCGAGCTGCTGATTATGATGATTGGGTAACCGAAACAGTATCTGAAGATGGCAGGCCCATGCATGGATTAAATGGGGATATACTTGTATGGAACCCTGTTACAAAGAGACGTCACGAACTAAGTTCAATGGGTATCAGGGTTACAAAAGAGACCCTCAAAAAACAACTTGAAATTACCGGACAACTTGATTTTTTAAAACTGCCTTATCATCAGGCAATATTGAATGACAAAATTCCATTGAGCATCGGCGGTGGCATAGGACAATCAAGAACCTATATGTATATACTAAGAACCGCGCATCTCGGTGAGGTAAGTGTAACGGTCTGGCCCAAAGAACTTAAAGAAATCTGCGAGAAGAGAAATATTTATGTGCTCGAATAGTCATTTATTATAATAGAAAGCCCCTCTAATCAAGTAGAGGGGCTTTTTATTTATCTTATTTTACCAGGGCAATCTTAACACCGGTTTCTTCCCGAAATTTGGTATTTTGGGCTTTGTTTTTTTAATTAACTTAATGCATTCTCTAACTGCGGTAAGTAATTGTGGGTCTCTGTTTTTTAAATAATCCGTGGGTGTAATTTCCACTTCAATATCAGGTTCTGTTCCATAATTTTCAACACCCCATCCCACATCAAAAAACCAGAATGAATATTCGGGCTGTGTCGTCAAGCCACCGTCTGAAAGACGGTAATAAGGAGAAATGCCTATGACTCCACCCCAGGTCCTCTTACCAATCAATGGACCAATTTTATACAATTTAAATCCGTGGCTGAATATATCACCATCAGAACCTGCATATTCATTGGTTATCGCCACAATTGGACCAAGAACCGATTCATTTGGATATGGTTCTGGAGTTCCCCATCTCGTGATATCATAACCAATCCTCTTTCTTCTTAATCGCTCAAGCAATAATTGTGAGATATGGCCACCCCGGTTGAATCTAACATCCACAATCAATCCTGTATATCTTATTTCACTCAAAAAATATCTGTGGAATTCTGCATAACCCCGGGGTCCCATATCAGGAATGTGAACATAACCAATCTTATTTTTGCTTAATCGGTGGACTAATTCCCGATTATGCTCAACCCAATCTCGGTACCGTGCTGATGACTCATCAGAAAGTGTTTTGATTGAAAATGTCCTTTTATTTCTGCCATTGGAATTTGCAATGGTTATTGTAATTTCAGTATTTGCGCGATTAACAAGAAGCTCACCGGGTTGAATTTTTTTACTCAGTGCAACACCGTTTATTTCAAGTAGAATATCACCCTCCTTAATATCCAGACCAGGTCCCATTAAAGGTGATTTAGCATATGGCTCCCAGGGGTCTCCTTTTATAATTTTCATAATTCGGTAAGCATTTTTATTTTTGTCATATACAAGGTCAGCGCCTAAGAATCCCTGTGTGTACCTTGGTTCTTCACGATAATCACCGCCCCATTCATAGGCGTGCGAAGTCCCTAATTCACCCTGCATTTCCCATATCAAATCAGAAAATTCAGAACGGGTTCCAATCCTATCAAGCAATGGTAGATATTTTTCATATACCTTTTTCCAATCCACACCTGACATATCCTTTGTCCAGAAATGGTCTCGTTGCAATCGCCAGGCATCTCGATACATCTGTTTCCATTCCATTCTCGGTTCAACAAGAAGTTTTATTCTTGAAAGGTCGAGCCAACCGCTCTTGGGTCCAACCGCTTGTTTTTCAAGTTTCTGTTCAATTTTTTCAATGGGCTTTATAATCCTCAGGCGGTCCTTTGCGCGATATATTATTATTTCGTTATTCTGCGAAACCTTGAAATTTGTTATACCAGTTAATATAACACCTTCTTTCTGCTCTTTAAAATCATAGAATCCAAGAGTGCCATTTGCGGGTATTTCATCTGTAAACCACTCTGCCTTTCCACCAGTGATAGGAAAAATCGTATATAATACTTTATCTTTTATCCCCTTGATTTGTTTATAGATACCGTGGGCGACAGGTAATGGAACCACTCTATCGGTAATACCCTCAATATCAATATTTATTTTCTTTACCTGCTTTTTACCTTTTTCTATTTTCGGGATGTCAAAACCCATATCCATCCCCTGGGGTGCTGACTTTGTATATTTAAATGGGTCGGTAAGGTCTTTTCTCAACAGAACCAGATAAGGTTTTATATGACAGGGAAAACTTAACTCAAATTGCATTGTATCATAGACTGGATCAAAATGGCGTGCCGATAAAAAATACAGATATTTCCCATCAGGGTCAAAACTTGGAGCAAAGTCGTAAAGAACGCTCTTTGTAGCATAATAAGTCTTCTTTTCAATGACATTTGCAAGTTTGATACAGGATGTCCTTTCAGAATCAGGATAACTATATGCAATCCAGATACCGTCCGAAGACCAGGTTACCCCGGTTATTCTCCGATATTTGCTTTTATCAACAATTATGCGCTTTTTTGACTTCAAGTTCACAACAATCAATTCGTTTCTATGGTTAGTTAAAGCAACGAGAGGTTCTTTCGGCGAAGGTTCAAGTTCAATTGGTCTTCCAATATCCATCGGAGGCAAATTAACTATACGCTTTCCATCATTATAATGAACCTGCAGTGAATCTTCTCCTTTCTCATCCGTCACCACGATAAGTCTCATACCGTCATAAAGCCATCTACCAAGCCGATAACGTGCACCGGGTTTTGAACCATTTTGTATCACAGGCCCTTCCCAGTTAGGCATTGAAAAAACTTTACCTCTGCTTGTAACACAAACCCGGGCACCTTCAGGATGGATAGCATAATCTTCAAGGTATCTGCCCGCATCCACAAACTTGCGTTGGGTTTGAACCCTGGGACTCCGAAAATCTATTTTTACCCTTTCTACCCGGTTCGTTTCTGGATATAACACATATATGTCCCCGCCAGCGTGATAAACAATATTCTTCCCATCAGTCTTGGCATTGCGCACATAAAAATCTTTATGGTCTGTGTGCCTCTTTAAATCTCTACCCTGGATTGTGCAAGAATAGATATTACCAACACCCTCGTGGTCTGAAATAAAATATATCCTCTCACAAATCCACATTGGGTCAGCAAGATTTCCTTTTATATCTATAAGTTTTCTAAAATTACCTCTTTCCTCAGGGTCAATCCATATCTCGCCAACGGTGCCACCCCGGTATCTCTTCCAGCGAGCAGGGTCAGCAGTATTTCTACCTATGACAACACCTTTTTTGGGTCCATATGAAATCGTCCTGGCCGGTCCAACCGGAACTATCTTAGGGATATCCTTGTTTTTATCAACGGTATAAATATAGGTAAATCCTGGATACCATTGTCCTGTATCACTTGCAAATATGATTCTATCCCCATCCCTTGTCCAGCCCCGCACAGTTGTATTTGCACCGAGGAAGGTAAGCCTTTTTGCGATACCACCTTTGATTGAAATACAATATACCTCGTTAGACCCTTCCTCCCTACCTGTAAATGCAATATATTCACCATCAGGAGAAATACTACAATTTCCAATTCTACCCAAATTTGATGTTAAACGATGGGCAACACCACCCTTTAGTGGCACAATCCACAAATCATCTTCACTAACAAAAACAATTGTATCATTATTTATACTTGGAAACCGATAATATCCTAACATAAATACTCCTTTAATTCAAGTATACTAATTTCTGTATAGAAATCAAGCAAAAAGAACCAGAGGTAATATCAATTTAATTTTAATTAATCACGATGCAATGGCATTAATTCAGGAATTATATAAAAATTATGAGTCCAAATAATAGCAAATTTTTTATGTTTTGAATATTAAATTCTACGAAGATTATGGGGTGGAATATTTAACATCTCCCTGTATTTAGTCACGGTTCTGCGCGAGATTATGATACCCATTCGCGCGAGTTTTTTGGCAATCTGAACATCAGAAAGTGGAGATGTTTTATCTTCGTTTTGAATTGTTTCTTTAATTTTATCAAATATATATGACTTGTCTGTGCTGCCTACCGGTGCAGAGAAAAAGAATTTTAGCTTATGTATTCCCCTCGGCGATTCAAGATATTTATTTGCGATTGCCCTTGAAACCGTTGAAGGATTAACACCTAATTGCTTTGCAAAATCTACTATTGTAATTGATTTCAAAAAACTATCACCCTTCAAAAAATATTCTTTTTGATAATCAAGGAGCATTTTTGTAATTTTATTCAAGGTAATTCTTCTTTTTTCAATCGCACGAATCAAATTATAAGCAGATTTCAATTTCTGTTTTATAAATTCAACATCATCAGTATTCTGATTTATTTTCTCAAGATATTCTCTTTTTATTCTTATCTTTGGTATATTCTCTTCGTTGAGACGAACACTAAGTTCATTATCCTGCCAGAAAACTATAAAATCGGGATAAACATATGGTGAATCAAAATATGAATACCGCAAACCGGGTTTAGGATCAAGTTTCATTATAACCTGTTTTGCCTGATTGAACCGTGTTTCATCAATATTTAAAGTTTCAAGGCATTCTCTCAGGTTTCCAGTGCGTAAGTTTTTTAAATAATCTCTGACCAAAATTGCCTCAATTGAATCCGATGCATAACCAAGATTTTTTAATTGAGCAAGGAGTGGTTCGCGCACATCACGCCATGCACAGCCCACCGGTTCAAAAAACTGTATTTCCTTTCGCACTTTCTCTATTTCATCCAAATTATATCCTTCGCTGGCAAGTTCTTCTAAGGATACTGTGAGATAACCATCATCCTCAATATTTGATATAATCAGCTCCGCAATTTCAAGTTCTTTTCCAGCAAATCTTCTTTCCGCCTGTTTCATAAGATGGTCGTATAATTTGTCATTTTGGGCTGGTGTATTCTCAAAAAGGTCTAATTGTTCTTCCTCAGAATAATCAGATGTATTAGAAAGGTCTTCACGGGCATAAAAATCAAGAAGGTCAAAGTCTTCATTTTTACTCTTTTTATCCATTTCATTTTCTTCTGATTCCAGTTCCGGCACTTCTTCAACTTCTTCCAGTAATGGATTCGTATCAAGTTCCTGCCGCACCAGGGCTTCAAGTTCAAGATTAGGCATCTCCAATAATTTTAAATAGTAAGTTAAAGAATGCATTATGCTTGGACTTACTCCTAAACCATGGTATATTGAGCTTCTTTTTTCCATAGATTATCCATATATATTATAATTTCCGAAGACAAAAAGTCAAGGGTATCAAAAAATTGCGATCCTTGACTTAATAAAGGATTTGGCTATACTTTGTTTAATGGCGAAAAAAGAAAAACCAAAACAAAAATCCGAAAAAGATAATTTTATAGAAAAAAACTGGGATAAAATTATTATTATCCTTTTGTTTTTACTTCCGTTTATATATTTCGCGCAATTCTTATCACCCGACAAAATGATTGCAGGTTCAGATTATTTGCTTGATGGCTATCCTTTTGAAAAATACTCAATTGAAAATGGTGGGTTTGTATTCTGGTATCCAATGGTCTTTGGTGGATTTCCTGCACTCGGTGCCCCGGTTGGTGGACAATTGGCACCCCTTGCCCTGTTAAAACACTTCTTTCCACCACATATCGTCCATTGTTTAATATTTATAATCCTTTTTTTCATTGCCGGACTTGGAATGTATCTTTATCTGAAAGAACTCGATCTTTCAAAATATTCTGCAGCAGTGGGCGCATTTGTCTATCAATGGATTGGTAACCTTGCAACGACACCTGAAGCAGGGCATGCTGGAAGGGCAGCGAGTGTTGCAATATTCGGGTTGATTCTATTCTTCCTTCACAAGTCTTTATTTACAAGAAAATTTAATTTTTTCATCTTGCTCGGTATATCAATCGCCTTCGCCTTTTATCAGGGACATTTCCAGCTCACATATTATAGTCTTATTGTACTTGTTGCTTATGTAATCCACTTTATTATAACCCATAGAAAAGAGCTGACAAAAAAAGATTATGGAAAAATATTTGGTTATGGATTCCTTTCTATTGCCCTTATCTTTTTGTTGATGGCAGTGGTATGGCTACCGGTCCTCGGCGGGATGAAAACGGTTGCACGGGGTGTTGAGCGGGGATATGAATATGCAGCATCCTGGAATTTGCCACCGATAGAGATTTTTGATTTATTCGTTCCTAATTTTTCCGGTGGACTTGAAAACTACTGGAGCCACAACCCTATGAAACTCCATACCGAATTCTTTGGAATAATGATAATTTTATTTGTAGTATTTGCCCTATTCTTTTGCTGGAAAAAACAATATTTAAAATTTTTTTTCATCACAGGACTGATTGCACTTTTTTATTCTTTTGGTGGAGCAACATTTGTCCACAGAATTTTCTATGAACTAATCCCCGGCTTTAAATTAATGCGTGCGCCCGGGCTTGCATTTTATATTGCCGCATTCAGTATGGTTGTAATAGGTGCAATAGGATTTGAAGAATTGATTATTCAGAAGAAGATTGATAAAAAGAAATTTATGCTCACCGGTATTATAATCCTTGGGTTTTTTATCATCATTCTGTTTTTAATTGCACCGGCAATAGCACATTCCGAAGCAGGACAGAAAATTGCTTATCTCAAAAGGAATCTACCATCTTATTATAACGGAGCAATAATAAGCTCTATTATTGTAATCTTAACACTTATTTTTATCTATTTATCATTAAATCAAAGAATTCGCATTTCAACTGCTACACTTATTTTTTCTGGTATAACATTACTCCATCAAATGCCGGTTATGGCAAAATATTTACCTTCAGGACCAGCACCGGAAATATATTATAAGGCAGACGATGTAGTAAATTTTCTCAAGAATGATAAAACAATATATCGGGTATTTCCTTTTCAATATGGTGTCCGTGGTGAACACGACCGTGATTCATATCTATTATATCACAATATCCAGAGTGCAGGTGGATATATTGCCAATCCGATCCAGCGCTATCAGGATTTGATTGGTGCGGGGATGAGTGTAATGTTCAATCCCCAAAATCTGATTCAGTATCCAAAATTTGTTGATATATTAAATCTAAAATATATCATTGCCCCTAATCTGCCCGACGATATTTCAGGATATGACCAAAATTCACAGCGAATTATCCTGATGATAAAAAGTTATTTATCAAGATTCAGACCGGTTTATAAAGGTTATCAGCATACCGTATATCAGAATGATAGCGTCCTGCCCAGGGCATGCCTCATTCCAGATTATATTATTATGTCCCCAGAAAAGATAATTGACTTTATGAAGTCGCCTGTCTTTAACCCCAAAGAAATGATAATTCTTGAAGACAGTGTCACATATCCCCACCCTGATAAAAAACCGTCTATGCTTGAGGCAGTAGTAAAAAAATATACTCCCAATCAGATAATCATAGAAACCGACTCACCGCATCCAGGTTTTCTTTTATTAATTGATAACTGGCATCCCGACTGGCGGGTCTATGTAGATGGAGAAGAAGGGAAATTACACCGTGCGAATTATACCTTCCGGGCAGTATTTTTATCCCAGGGCAAACACAGCGTAGTATTTGAATATAAATCAAAACCATTCGCTATCGGGTTAATAATAACAGTAACAACCATTTTTGCGTTATTGGGATTTTATATACCATTCGGTTTATGGCGCCTGGCAGTAAAATACCGCATAAAATCAAATACACTTAAACCTTGACTTTTTTAAAAAAATCATTATAATTTCGGCAAATGAAGGGAGGTGATTGGCAAAAAAATAATAAAGGTTTTTAACAAAAGTGGCATAACAAAAAGGAGGTAAAATGAGATATGCCTTGATAATAGCGATAATGTTATCGCTGTCTTCTGGACTGGTCTACGAGTCTTTTAGATACCAGTCCACTGCTGGTCTATTTGAAGATGATTATGACCTGCTCTTTGACCCGGCAAGGATCTGTGAAATACAGGGTTCTCGGTTATGGACGAGTCTATCAAACTTTGTCAGCGGTAATGAGAATCTCTTTTCTAACGGTAGTCTCCCATATATCCTTATAGGTGGTACGACAAACTTTGGCAAATTTTATCCCGGAATGGTCTATGACCACAGCGTTGATAAAACTGCGCTGGCAACTGGCCTATTTGATCCAAATGGTAATCAAATTTATGGTGATGGAGAATTGACAACCATTGACTGGGATGATACCGATAATAATGGTATATTTGACCGCAGGACAATTGAGACCGAGACCCGTTCTGCCTATGAACAGATAAAAGATAACAATATGTTCATAGGATTGGGTTATAAACTTGAGAATCTCCGCCTCGGACTTGGCTATCTAAGGGTAAATAGCAAATATATCTCTACAGACCCTGATAATAACTTTACCTATGATTACACAATAGAAGACCTCACTACAAATTCATTCACACTGATCAACCGCGCAAAATTCTCTGGTGATGAAAATAATAATTATGGTGAGAATGATATTTTATTCAGTATCTGGAAGGATATGGAAAAACTCTCAATTGGACTCCTTGCTGGTTTTGGATTTCTTGGTTATGGATATAACGCAAATATAGCTGGTGATTCAGCAATCTATACCCAGCCTGCAGATACAAATACATTCTATACCCGAGCCAATATCCTCGACTCATCAAATCAAAAACAATCAGGCAATATCATCACTGTAAACCTGCGTGCCTTTTACAATTATAATGAAAATATTCAGGGAAGATATTATCTCGGTTTCTTTACCCAGTCGCTCGGATACGGTGATGATGCAATAGACCATTACTACAAAACAAGGGATAACATTATGGCACAGTTCACGTGGGATACAATCAATACCTTTACCTATTATAATGGCTCTTCTAACATAAAGGGATTTCAGATTGGCACAAAACACTTATTTAAAATCTCAGAGAAATTAAGAATCGGTTTTGGCGCAATGTTTATAAATAATTCCGTCTTTGATTCTACGCTTGCCAAAGATACAACGGTATCAGTAAGGGTCTATGATGATAATGACGGGATCTCATTTGACCCTGATGACTATGTGACTACTGTCTGGTCAAGTGAGACCTGGATGACCAAAGTCACCGGTGTATCAAGAACAATTGAACTGCCGGTCGGTGTAGAATTCAATCTCTTCCCGCAACTTACCTTCAGGCTTGGTGCAAGGCATACATATACAATGGATGATATTACCACAGTTACAGAACTCGTTCAGTATGAACCGCAAAGGACGAGAACTGTTGATGGCACAGGTGCGGTTACCGAAGACCTTATCGACCCTAATCCAGCACCAATCGGCTCTGATGAAACACAAAAAGTAAATACACCAAATACCGATTATTTCTATGGAATTGGCTGGAATGTCACAGATAACCTTCAGATTGATATAATGGGATTCAGTGAACTCACCAATTTAGAAAACTGGAGAATTTCAGCAACATTAAAATTTTAGGAGGATAAAATGAAAAAACTTTATATCCTCAGTCTAATTTTGTTAACAATGATTGCCTGCCAGAAGGCAGAGAATATTCTTTCACCAGACCCAGATATGCCACAGGGAATTGGCGCAGGAAATTTACCCACAGTGACGAGCATATCGCCTGCGAACTACACCCAGATGACCGATGAGAATGGAAGTACACCGGGAATTCAGGGTTTGATAACGGTGCATTTTTCTGATTATATGGATCCAGCAAGTGTAACGAAAAAGGATAACATAATCATACTTGATGTAAGAACAAACAGCACAATATCTGCGGATAAGATAACAGCCGAGTACTATCAGGAAATCAGAACGCTTTACATTTCAATTTCTGATGTTCCGGATTCAGGCTCATTCCTGCTCCGCCTCGTCTCTGGCTCTGAAGGAATGAAAAATCTTTACGGTTCACCCCTGGATGGAGATAATGATGATTTTGCTGATGGGACACCTTATGATGATTACCATTCTACCTTCTGGACTGCACCTCTCTCTGATACACTCGTTGCAACATTCCAGCCTACGATTGCAAGCTTCTCACCGGATACGGTTGCAATGAACAATACTACACCACAGATACAGATTGGATTCCCTGCAGTATCGCCTATGGATACAAATACACTAAACGCAAGTAACATAAAACTTACCCAGGAAGGCGGTGGGGCAATTACCCTGAATATAGTATCCCGCGACCCCTACGGCATTATCCTACAACCTGTCAATCCATTGACAACCGGAAAGAATTATACAATCACCGTCGTCTGCAAAAATATAAAGAGACTCGGAGATTCAAAGACACCTGCATATTTATTATGTCTTGATGGTGACAATGATGGTCCTGAAGAAGCAGAGCCAGACCTTGAGTCTTATTTCAGGGTTGATGATCCGAATAATCCACCAAGAGTCCAAAATGTTACAGCGATTGGTACAAGTGGCGTAATGATTACATTCTCAAGACTCATTGATAATGCCACAATCACTTCAAGCAATATATATGTATACGACAATACCGGTTATGTTCCTGGTGATATGAGGATATATACAAATAATGCTGGTGATAGAACAATAATTGACTATTACTTCAAGAGGACAATCGGTGGAGGTAGAAGGGTCTTCGTATCAAAAGAGGTTAAGGCGACAAATGGATATAACCTTGACGGCAATGGAAACGGCATCGGTGGCGAACCCTGGGATGATTATAAGGGTGCATTCTAAGGGTTGAAATTGACTAAAAATAGAAGGGAAGGGCATAAATGCCCTTCCCTTTTTTAATTATAGGGAGTGGGTATGGATTTAAATGAATACCAGAAACTCATTGAAAAGATATATTTTAAAAAGGACTCAAAAAGGGGTCTTGATAAGACCTTTAACTGGCTAATTGAAGAGATTGGTGAACTGGCAAGGGCAATTCGGAAAAAAGACAAAAAGATGATAAACGAAGAATTCGCAGATTGCCTTGCCTGGCTTTTGTCCGTGGGTTCAATTCTTGGAATTAATGCAGAAAAAGCGATGGAGAAGTATATCCGTGGTTGCCCTAAATGCAGAAGAAAAAATTGTATTTGCAGAGAAAAATAGACAATTTCGTTTGTCGGTTGCGAAAAGCGCAACGGTTTCGCTAAAAGGGAGTTGTAATGCGTAAAAAAATAAGAAGTTTTACAGACCTTGAGGTTTATCAGAATTCGTACAAAGCATCAGTAATCATTTTGACAGAAATTATTCCCAAAGTTCCCAAATGTGAGCAATTTGACCTTGTTGATCAGTTGCGCCGCTCAACTAAAGCAGTTCCGCGTCTAATTGCTGAAGGATTCGCAAAAAGACACCAACCCAAAGCCTTCCAGAAGTATCTTGATGATGCAGCTGGAGAAAGTAATGAAACTATCGTCTCTTTAAGTCATGTGCGTGATGTATACAAAATTCAACCTGAGTTAGTCAATGAACTCATTGATATTTACGATAAAATCTCTAGACAGTTATATAACCTTAGCGTTGTCTGGCAATCTTTTGGAACGCGAAAGAAGAAACCGTCAGAAGATCATGAAACGCATTTCGCAACCGATTGACGCTTAACAAAACCACAAAGGGGGTTTTATGTTTTTAATCCTATTATTTACCCTCTCCCCACCCGCTCAGGTGCGGGCTTATGATGCACCTGATGATGGCGGTGGTGTTTTAATAATAGAATGGCAGTTATCTCCGGATGATGCCATTATTGATGGTTATGAAATCTACCGGAGTGAGAATGGAGCGGATTTTGAAAAGATAGGTTTTATTGGCAAAAGCAGAAACTCAATTGATGACCAGACTGAAGATGGAAAGAAATATTATTATAAAATAGCAGCACTAAAGGATACATTGAGGGCATTTTCAGAAATATCTTCTCCAGCAACGAGCGCTCCCCAATGGATAGACCGCAATAAAATCAATATCATCATTGCCCTTATTATTCTCGGTGGCATAATTCTTTATTTCATTTCCCAGGCACGTAAAGGGAAGGAACTTTATATAAGAAAGATCTCCGGACTCCAGGCAGTTGATGAAGCGGTAGGCAGGGCAACTGAAATGGGAAAACCAATACTATATTGCCCTGGTATTGGCTATATTGAACAGATTGCAACGATTGCATCTTTAAATATCCTTGGCGAAGTCGCAAAAAAGACTGCCCAGTATAATACAAAGTTGATAAATCCCCATTATGACCCGATTGTTTATACTGTAGCAAGGGAAATTGTGAAAGAATCTTATACAAAGGTCGGCAGGCCTGATGCATTTGACCCGGAGAATATCTATTTTGTTACCGATTCCCAGTTTGCCTATGCGGCCGCACTTGATGGAATAATGTTGAGGGAAAGACCCGCAACAAACTTTCTCATTGGAACATTCTATGCTGAATCACTAATTCTTGCTGAGACCGGTGCCTCAACTGGTGCGATTCAGATCAGCGGAACTGATTCACTTGCCCAGTTGCCATTTCTTGTAACTGCCTGTGATTATACACTGATCGGTGAAGAACTCTATGCTGCAAGTGCCTATATCTCACGAGAACCACTCTTAATGGGTGCAATAAAGGGTGAAGACTGGGGAAAATTGATAATTGCCGGGCTTTTAATATGTGCCTCAATTATTGGATTATTAACAAAATTCCCGGTCTTGGCTCTATTTAAATAAAGGAGAAAATATGCAGAGAACATTTCCTTTAATACTCGTTTTTATCTTTGGAATTCTGGGTATAATTCCATTCATCGTTCCCCATCCTTCAGTCCAGCATACCGATGAATTTCTGCGTAATGATTTATTGAGAATCCTTGCTGCCTTTGCCCTTGTCTTAGGTTTGGGAAGTCTCCTGCGTGTCCATTTTGACAAAATCCAGCACCATAGGGAAAACTGGCAATACTCCTGGGTTCTTTTGATAACATTCTTTCTCACCTCAATAATTGGGCTCTTCGGCGGTGTTGCTGGTACCGGACCACTGCCTACAAAGATTGGTAATTTCCATTTTGATATTCAAACAATCTATCTCAATGTAGAAGTTCCGCTCGGTGCTACAATGTTTGCGCTACTTTCTTTCTTTATGGCATCTGCAGCATACCGCTCTTTCCGTGCCCGCTCAACCGAGGCAACCCTGCTTTTGCTCTCGGCGTTTATTGTAATGATTGGAATCCTTCCCCTCGGTAACCAGATTTCACCAAAACTTCCTTCTTTTGCCCAGTGGATAATGGATGTGCCGAATGTCGCCGGCAAACGGGGCATAGCATTCGGGATTGCCCTTGGTTCTCTTGCTACTGCATTAAAGATTCTTTTAGGTATTGAACGCTCCTGGCTTGGAGGTGGTGAATGAAGATATTTGATTTAATGTTGAAGATTGACCGAAGAATAATCTATCTTGTCCTGGCAGTAGTTGTGATATTACCCCTGGTGATTCCTTCTGCCCAGCATGTCCGGGTAATGCCACCAGTTGAGAAGTTATTCACTGCAGTTGATACAATCCATTCTGATAAAGTCTTAATGATTGACTTTGACTATGACCCGCAGACACAACCAGAATTGGAACCAATGGCACTGGCAATTTTGAGACATGCATTTAATAAACGAATCAAAGTCCTGGGATTGAGTCTCTATGTCCAGCCATTGGGACTTGCCAAGTCCGCATTTGACCAGGTCATTAGCGAATATAATTCAACTGCAAAAACTTATGAAGATAGTATAATATATGGAAGGGATTATGTCTTTTTGGGCTGGCAACCACCACCCCTTGTGCCTATACTTGGAATGGGTGAGAGTATTACGAATGTTTACAAAAAGGATTATTATGGAAATCAGACCGATACACTCCCCTTGATGAAGAAGATAAAAAATTATAATCAGGTAGAATTGTTGATATCAATAAGCAGTGGCGACCCTCCATTATGGTGGGTTGGTTATGCCCAGAATCGCTTCGGACTAAAGGTTGGCGTTGGCTGCACTGCGGTATCAGCGAGCGATTATTATCCTTATCTCCAGACCGGGCAATTCAGCGGACTGATGGTGGGAATGAAGGGTGCGGCAGAATATGAAGAACTTGTGGAATCGCGTTTAAATATCTATAAACGCCGAAAGGCAAGTGAGGCATTACCTTCACTTACCTATGCCCATCTTGTAATGATGGCTTTTATTATCATTGGTAATATTGGTTATTTCATAAAAAGGAGGCAGAAGTGAATATCTCATTAGACCCCTGGGTATGGATCAGTGCACTTCTAAGCCTTGCAATTTTTTCATTCCTTTACAAAGATAACCCATTTTATAAATTTGCCGAACATGTCTTTGTAGGTGCAGCAAATGGCTATGCAGTTACATTCTACTGGCACAATATCTTGGTTCCTTCACTCTTTGACCCATTATTCCGACAGGGTAAATTGCTTTATATCATCTCACTCATAATCGGTGTGCTATATTTCACACGCTTCATACCGAAGATCTCCTGGCTCGTGCGCATACCAATCGGCATTACCATTGGTTATTATACGGGTGCCTCAATCCCGGCAGGTATTCAGGCGAATATCATCAAACAGATTCAGGGAACAATTCTTACCAAAGAAAACTTTCTTGCCTGGCATGCCGGGAATGCAGGAATTATCTGGTCAATAATCTTATTTATTGGTGTGCTGTGCACGCTCTCATATTTCTACTTTTCTAAAGAACACAAAGGTGTGCTAAAGGTCACATCCCGCATCGGCATAATATTTATTATGATTGGCTTCGGCGCAGCATTCGGTTATACAGTTATGGCAAGGGTCTCTCTATTGATTGGCAGACTGCAATTCCTATTGGGTCCCTGGCTTGGTATAATAAAATAAATACCTAAAAGTCCAAAATACCTAAATACCTAAAAATATAATTGAGTAGGTTTGGGTTGGGACGCTGGTTTAAAGAAGTATAATTCAATTCTTTACTTGATTTTTCCAATATAATAAATATACTTAAGAGTCTGTCGGATAAATCCGACCACAGGGTTAAGTTTTTTTAAAGTTGTAGGGCAAGGCTTTAGCCTTGCATAAATAATTGCAAACCTAAAGGTTTGCCCTACATTGAAATATATTTAAAATTTTAAAAAGGGGTGTTTATGCTTAATAACATTTTTATAATAACTATGCTCTTGAATTTAAACCCACCTGAGAGTGTTAGAGCCTTGAAGATAATAAATCAAGATAGTATCAGCATTACAATCACCTGGGACATAAAGAAAGATATTGATGTAGATAGATTTGAAATCTACCGCTCAAAATATACGCTGTTAAAGACTGTCTTTCAGGATACTATCTTCATTGATAACAATATCAAGACTGATAATGAATATCTCTACGATATAGTTAAAAGAGAAAGAATGAAGGAATATAATCATCAGAAGAATTTTCTAAAAATTGTCTCAATCGGTTATCATATTATAAAAGATACAATTAATAAAAGTATTATTATAAAATGGAAAAGGCCAAACGATTTATACCTTGGCGAGACCTACGAAGTCTGGCGAACTGAAAAGAATGGTGATTATGAACTCATCGGCAGTGTGGATAAATATCAAAATAGTTTTCGTGATACAACGATGAAGGATGGGGTAAAATATTTTTATAAGGTCGCAGGGCTAAAAGATAACGAACGGATATTTTCAGAACCATCCGCCCCACTCTTTACGATTGGCACTCCCAAATTTGTATATGCCTATGATATTCCAAATGATGAAGGTGGGGGATTTAAGATAAACTGGGAACCATCTCCGAATTTTGATATGATAAAGAGTTATGCATTACTACGCCTTGCCTATGATTCTATTGCTGCTTTCAAGGATACCTTTTCTTACACCGATACAATTGTAAAAAAAGATATTGAATATCATTACTACATTGAAAAAAATTATCAGATTATAATGCCGGCAAAGATTGTTGCGGATTCAATAGGAATGACCGGCAGGGTAATAAAGATAGAGTGGAAACTGAACCCAAAAGTAGTGGGTCAGAATTATGACCTGACCCTTATTTATCGTGCTGAAAAAGATAGTGCTGAAAATTTCAAATATGTTGATTACACTGCACCGGATGAAGAAAAATTTCTTGATGGTACAGCCGAACCAGATAAAGAATATATTTATGAAGCAAGGGCAGTAAAAGGAGTCTCAATTCCATTCAAAATTGAAAAGGATACAATCATTGATGAAAAGAGGATGGTCTCTCTTTCGTGGAAAAAATCAAAAGAACCACCTGAATTTTTGGGCTATTATGTAATGCGGGCAGAAAAGGATAGCGGTAATTATGGTGTTTATGCAAGACTGGGGACACATGTAAACACCTTTCAAGATAGAGTTGGTATTTACAATGGAATACCTTATGCATATCGCATAGTCGCAATAACAAAAGAAGGAGAAAAAATTTCTTCTGAGACAACGCCTTATGTTATTGCCTCGCCCCAGTGGTTCCATACCGGTAGAATTAATGCCCTGATTGGTCTTGTCATCTTCATCTTTTTAGTCACATTTTTTATGGAATATACAAAAAAAGCTGGAAAAGATATCTTCGTGCGGCGCATCGCAGGATTGTCAGCAATTGATGAGGCAGTGGGTAGGGCAACCGAAATGGGAAGACCGATATTATATGTTCCTGGAACTTCTGATATCAGCGATGTTGCAACAATTGCCTCTTTAAATATCCTCAGTGAAGTTGCCAAAAAGACTGCTCAGTATAATACACCTTTAATAGTTCCAAACCGTGACCCAATTGTTTTTACTGTAGCACGGGAAGTTGTAAAAGAATCATATAATAAAGTGGGAAGGCCTGATGCATTCAATCCGGATAGTGTCTATTATGTAACCGATTCCCAGTTTGCTTATGCTGCAGCAGTGAGCGGAATAATGATAAGAGAAAAACCGGCAACAAATTTCTTAGTGGGTATGTTCTGGGCAGAATCCCTGATTATGGCAGAAAGCGGCGCATCAACCGGGGCAATACAGATTGCCGGGACTGATGCAGTTACACAGCTGCCGTTTTTTATAACTGCCTGTGATTATACACTTATTGGTGAAGAACTATATGCAGCGAGTGCATATATCTCAAGGAATCCGACACTCCTTGCCGCATTGAAGAGCCAGGATTATTGTAAACTTGTTATTGCAGGGATTATGATTATAGCAACATTCCTTGCATTACTGAAATTAGGGATTCCAGTATTTAATTTGTTTAACATACAATGAATAAGTTTAGTAAATTAACTAAATGGCTATACAGAAAGAAAAATATCCGTGTGAATCCGTTTCAATATTCGTTTAAATCGATGTTTCAGCCTCTGGCTGAAAAGGAGGTTTTATGCAGAGAACAATCCCTTTAATGATTGTTTTAATAATTGGCATTGCCATGCTTATCCAATTCTTCATTCCCCATAAAATATCCAAAGAAATCTATATGAACTTCCTGGACTGGCTTGGAATTATTGCCTCGTTTGCATTGGTCCTTGGACTCGGAAGTCTAATAAACCACCACATTGACAAGATTCAAAGAAAAAGGGAGCACTGGCAATATTCCTGGGTTACACTCATTTCTATATTGATTGTCGCAATCATTGGATTATTCGGTGGAATGGAAGGAAAGGGACCTTTACCAGTTCAACCACAGATTATGATAGGAAATAAATTAATTGTCATAAAATATTCAATCCAGACGATATATGACAATATAATCACACCCCTTGGTGGAACAATGTTTGCGCTATTAGCATTCTTTATGTCATCCGCAGCATATCGTGCATTCCGCGCAAGAACATTTGAAGCGACGCTCTTACTTATCGCAGCCTTTATCGTTATGGTTGGCGTTGTGCCGATTGGTTATTATATTTCTCCCAAACTTCCCCATCTTGCCCAGTGGATAATGGATGTGCCTAACACTGCATCAAAGAGGGGAATCCTCTTTGGTGTAGGACTTGGAGTCGCCGCCACATCATTAAAGATTATGCTCGGTATTGAAAGAAACTGGCTTGGGGGTGGGAAATGAAAAGCTGGTTAAATAATAATTGGTTAAATGGTTAAATAAAAAGGAGTATAGATATGAAGTTCTGGGAATATTTATTGAAGATTGATAGAAGGATTGTATTCCTGCTCGTTGGGCTATCGGTATTGATTCCCCTCATATTTCCTTTTCGCATAAAGACCAATGTAATGCCTTATACCCAGAAATTATTTGATGTCATTGAAGAGATTGACCCTGAAGCACAGGGAATTTTAATCTCGGCTGACTATGACCCCCAGACAATGCCCGAACTCCATCCGATGTTTATCGCCCTTTTACGACATGCCTTCGCACGGAAAATTCCTGTCCTCGTAATGACATCTTATATTCAGGGTCCAGGTCTTGCTAAACAAGGACTTGACCAGGTAACCAAAGAATTCAATAGCCAAGCAATGACCAATGCTGATTCCTTAATATACGGAAGGGATTATGTCTTTTTGGGATTTCCGCCTTTATGGCTTGCAGCAGTATTGAGAATGGGTTCTGATATCAGCCAGGCATTTCCCGCTGATTATTACAAAAATAGAACGGCCTCTCTTGAAATGATGAAGAAAATAAAAAATTATAATGACATTGGCATTATTGTTTCAATTGCAGGAAGCGCAATACCCCAATCCTGGGTCGTTTATGCAAACACAAGATTTGGGGTTAAGGTCGGTTCAGGTGCAACAGCAGTTACAGCCCCGGATTTTTATCCATTCCTACAGACCGGACAGATGAGTGGAATGATTGCAGGGTTAAAGGGTGCCTCTGAATATGAATACCTTGTGCACACAAAATATAATCTTACCGGTCCCACACCTGCGACAAAGGGAATGAGTTCTCAGTCAATTGCTCACCTTACGATACTTATTCTTGTTGTCATTGGCAATATTGGTTATTTTGCAACAAGGAGGACCCGTGAGTCATGACCCCTGGGTATGGATTGGTGCATTTTTGACGATTGGGATTCTCTCTTTTCTGTATAAAGAGAATCCATTTTATAGATTCTGTGAACATTTATTCGTTGGTGTTGCAAATGGCTATGCGATTGCCGTAACCTGGCATCTCATTTTGACACCAAGATTGATAATGCCCTTACAGGGCGGAAATTATCTTGTGTTAATTCCAATGATTATTGGCCTATTCTATTTCTGTAGATTCATCCCCAAATTATCCTGGCTTGTAAGAATTCCGATTGCAGTCGCATTGGGTTTTTCTTCAGGCGTAAGCATTCCCGCAATAATACAGGCAGATGTGATTAAACAAATCCAGGGTACAGTCGTCTATCCCCATTTATTTGCCAACTGGCAGCAGGGACTATGGGCGATTCTGATATTTATCGGTGTTCTTGCGACGATATTCTTTTTCTTCTTCTCAAGAGAGCACAAAGGTATTCTTAAGCCGGTTTCTTATGTCGGTATTATTTTTATTATGGTGGGTTTCGGCGCCTCCTTTGGTTATACCGTAATGGCACGGCTATCTTTATTAATTGGCAGATTACAATTTCTTTTTGGCACCTGGCTTGGACTGATTAAATAATACATTGCGATTAAACAAATCTATTTTTTTAATATTAGCAATCGCGTTATTCCTACGTCTGTTCCATTTTTATCAATTAAAAATAAACAACCCGATATTTAACATTCCCATTGTTGATTCCGCTGAATATGTGAAAGTTGCAGAATATATCCTTGATAAGAATTTTTTCGGACTTCCCAATTCTTACTATCATCCTCCTCTTTATTATTATTTTGTAGCATTCATACTAAAGATATTTAATCATTCAATAGATGCAATAAGGATATTACAGATACTTCTTGACCTTATGAGTCTATTAATAGTTTATTTTCTTGCCAAAAGATTATTCACAAATTCTATTGGATTAATTTCGGCATTTTTATATGCAGTTTATATACCAGTGATTCAAGCAAATTCTGAGATACTACCCTCTATATTAATCATATTCTTGCTAATTTTATCTGTATTGGGCTTAATAAAAATCTATGAAAATATAAAAAAACAACAGGAAAAGATTGCATGGTTATTAATCTCAGCAATCTCCTATGGATTTTTAATTATCACGTTCACAAATTTTTTAATCATTCTGCCTTTCATATTATTATGGCTTTATGCCTTGTTAAGAAAAACAAGGCCGATACTAAAAATAAAATATATTATAATATTTTTGTTCATCACTATTCTGCCTTCGTTTCTTGTCACCTTGCGTAATTATCTTCATTCAGGTGAATTAGTTTTAATATCATACAATGGTGGAATAAATTTTTATATTGGAAATAATCCCGACATAAATAAGACGGTTTCCATACAGCCAGGTTATCAATGGGATAGTTTAATGACAACGGCGTATATTTCTGAAAAGATAAGTAATTTCAGTGAAATGCAAAATTATTGGTATAAAAAGGCGCTGCAATTTATTATAAATAATCCCTTAAAATGGGCTAATATAACAATCAAAAAAGCAATATTGTTCTTTAATGCCTGGGAATTTCCACGTAATACCGACGAAGAATTTTTTAACAATTATTCAATAATCAGTAAATTCCCTTTTCTCAAATCAAATTTACTTTTTCCGATAAGCTTTGCTGGATTAATTTTTGTTATCTTTTCTCTGAAAAATGCAAAACAAAAAGAAGTTATTGTTTTAATAATTTTAATATCGTTAGGTTATGCCTTCACAATTATTTTAATATTTATTACTTCTCGTTATCGTTTACCTATAATCCCTTTTTTCTGTCTATTTGCAGGCTATCTAATTATCAAATTAATAGAGTCATTAAAACAGAAAAAATTAAAATCCGTATTTAAAATAATCATTTTCTTTATTATGTTAGTCTTATTCACCCAGATAAAATTCTTCAAAAACGAATATCCTTATGAAAAGCCAAAATCATTGGGCTATATCCAGATAAGCAGGGCACTTCTGGAAAATAATAAAATTACTGAAGCAAATAAATATTTAATTGCTGGACTACAATTACCACCTGATGAACTCACATATGAGTTATATTATATCGGCGGACTCTATTATAATAAACTAAACAAATTTGAAGAAGCAACTGAATATTTTAAAAAGGCTGTAGATTTAAATCTTTATTTCCATTATGCATACAATCAATTGGGGTATTTATATAAAAAAACCAAACAGATTGATAGTGCAATTTATTATCTCAAAATGGCAGTAGAAATTCCCCATGCAGATGCTATTGTTTATTTCAATCTTGCTGATTGCCATTTAATAAAAAATGAATTAGAAAATGCAATGGCAGTTTTCGAATCATATATTGAAAATAAACCTTCACCGAATCCCATTATTTATGAAGGATTGGCACGACTATATATTAAAAAACAAAATTATATAAATGCCATTGAAAATTTGAAAATGGCGATAAAATACCCACAAGGATACGAAATTACACCTGAAATATTCAACCTCATTGGGATTTGTTATATGAAATTGGGCGATTTAGAAAATGCAAAAAAATACTGGATTATGGGTTTGAGAAAAAACAGGAAATATCAGCCAATATTACAGAATTTAAAATTATTGAGTAAATAAAAAAGGGGGCAGAATGCCCCCTTTTTTATTTTTGTTCTCTCTTAGTGGGTGATAACGAGTTTGCCGGAGAGATTCTTGTTATCAGTCTTCAACACAACCACATAGGCACCGTTGGCAAGTTCGCGGGTATCAATTGTTGTAGTATAGAACCCAGCATTCTTATAACCCTGGTCAATCGTTCTAACAAGTCTACCATCCGCACTGTAAAGGGTAATGGATACATTGCCGGATTTTGGTAATGCATAGGAAATACCAGCCTGGCTACGAACTGGATTCGGTGCAATATTGAGTGCAAGTTTCTTTGGAGTCTCGGTCTTGTTCTCAGCAATACCAATTATTGGATTTCTACCAACATACCAACGTGAGGCTGCAGCAGTATTGCTCTGGATAAGGGCATAAAGATCATCCAATGGCGAAGATATAGAACAACCAAATGCAAAGAAAAATTGACCATTGCCAACTGGGTCGACTCTTTTGGCAATCTGCCAGAGACAATTATTATGGTCGGTTATATTCTGAGTAAGGTTTATTGGTGTAGCCCAGGTTGTTCCATTATCTATTGAATAGTTGTAATAGACATCCCAGAATGTGTTAGTACCTGTACCACCTCTCGCCTCACCAAATAAAACAACAACATAATTACCACCGGCAGCGACTGTAGGATAGAAATTCTCAGCGCCAGATGTTGTTACACCAACCTCAGTACAGGGTTGACCAGAGGCAGTTGAAACATAAACTTTACCAACGTAAGGATACTCGGCATCGCTACCATCAATTATATCAAACACAAGAATTGGATTTCCCGCATCAGTAACCGCCATCTGTCCCCAATAGAAAACATTCTGGGTGAATGGCTGTGGCCAGACCAAATTATATGTCTGGGTTGCACTCCAGTTGATACCATCGGTCGTGGTTTTGTAATAAACATTCAAATTATCGTCATACCAGAATACATAGGCAGTTCCACCATTGACATCAAACCCCCAGAAATAGGATGTTGCTGGTGCAACGGTTCCGCTGGCAAGTTGCTGGCTCAAATCGGTGTTGTAGGTTCTGTAGAGAATGTCATAACTCCCTGTAACGCCAATAAACAGGATATTTCCATTGGGGAGTTGATGACCATCGTTTTTATGGGTTCCTACATTCCCCGAGAGGTCGACCGGATTATCCCAGAGTGATGAGAACCAGCCGCCACTCTCATATTGCCCCATCATTGCTCCCCAGGCACCAGATATGAGGACCGGTGCTGAAATATGCGGTCCCTGTCCATCAACCGAAGCAATTGAATGTGGATACCTTGCACCACCAAGCTGTGCAGTATAGGCATTCTCATCGGTCCACGCACCACTGAATGTTTTATCATTCTGCCAGACATCAAGATTATTACCAACTGCAAAATTTCTGCAGACAAATTCAATATATTCGTCGGTTGGGTTATAGGCAAGACATTCCTGCTGTTGTGTCCACATACAATATTGATTCGCTGACGAATCTGCAACTACAATGTCTCTGGTTGTCATCACTGGTACAAACCTATCACACGAACCAGTCCCATCATCCATCTTTGCCTTATCAACATTTCCTGGCACTACAGTTGCCCAAACAAATATACACATTAGACCAATAAATGTTAATACTTTCTTCATTTTTCACTCCTTTCTTTTATAGCCATTTTAAAAAGATCTCACTGCCCATCATCGTGGGCTGTTAAACCATATTTTTTATTGATTTCTATCACCTCCTTTCTTTATTTTATTATAAGCATCTTACCTATCATCGTTTCTGCATCGGTCTTGACTCTGACAAAATATACACCCGATGCAATCCCGTCTGGTAACCACAGGAACTCATTTTTGCCTTTATTGAATCCTCCCTGATAAACTGTATTTAAAACCCTTCCTGAAATATCAAGAATTTCAATCTTACCCATAGACTCTCTTTCTACTGTGAATCTGATAATTACACTATTTTTCTGATTTACAGGCTGAGGCATTATTTTTAAAGAAGTAATTACAGACATTTGTTTATTTTCTTCAATCCCCACGATATCCTGTTTTATTATGAGCAACCCCGTGCTACCGTCTGGTAGATAAACCAACCCATTTCTCAGATAGACAGAATTTACCGTACTCATAGAGAGTATATAGCCAACCTCTGAAGGTGAAGATGGGTTTGAAACATTTATCACCCTTAATCCACCCAATGCCCCATCTGCTACAAATACATGGTTATTATAATACTGAATTCCTGTTGCTGAAGTTGGGGTATCAAGTGAACCTAAAAGGAGAAGGGTATCAGGGTTTGAGGCATCAAAGATCTTAATTCCTGGATTACCATCTGCAGCATAAAGATAGCTGCCGTGTTTTGCAACTCCGTATGTTACTCCATTCGTATCATAAAATCCAGTTTCAACTGGATTTGATGGTGTTGAAACATCTATTATCCTTACACCCTTTGTTGCATCGGCAACATAGGCGTAATTATTATCTACAACCACATCATAAGCAAAGCCGCTTGTATTAAATGTTCCCAATATCACAGGGTTAGCAGGATTCTGGACATCAACAATCACAAGCCCCTGGGAGCGTGCAGCCACATAAACCCTGCTGCCATTCACAAACAAGCCAAGAACATCATCACCCATTGCCAATTTTCCTACCTGAACAGGATTGGTTGGGTTTGAAAGAGATAAAATTCTCAAAGTGTCTTCACGATCCCCAATATAAAGATACTGAGATGTTCCGGCAATTGCATATGAATTTCCTGGTAAGGTTACTTTATTAACCGGTTCAGGAAGTGTAGAATCACTAATATCAACTATCTGCAAACCTCCTGTACCATCTGTGATATAAGCGTAATTACCGATTATAACAAGGTCATTTGCCCATACTGGTGTATCATAATGCCCAATAAGATTGACATTTGCTGAATGGTTCAATTCCACAACCCGAGACCTACCAAAACTACCATCTGCAGCGAGTCTTACATTACTGGCATTCATTGCCGAAATATTTACTCTTAAAGAACAGCTGAGTGTCGGGCAGGTCCAGATATATTTTCCAGTATTGGGTACATTGTTGGCGATTAAAGTCCAGCGCAAAGAATCATAACCATCCCCATCATTTCCCTTGGACCACCAGAGTTTTAGATAACTTATATCACTTCCGGTCGTATGCCAGCGAATCGCATATTTCAGGTTCTTAAACATTATAGGTAGATTATAAACATCGCCACCTCTTGGATAATCCAGAAAGACATTATTGGGATTTGAACCGCCGGGAACAAGACTTACTACATAATCATAAGAATAGACTCCGTTATAATATGTTCCGAGTGGCCACAATGGCTCATCATTACCCCATGTTGTATGAACAATTACGAATGTATCATTACTTGTAATCTCATATCCGACACCGGTGACCGAGTGATTTATATAATCACTCATCGGTGGATACCAGTACTGGAGCACATTCCAGTGGCATGGTCTCTGGGCATCTATCTCTGCCTTCAAATAAGAAAACACCCATTGATTCCAGTAACCACCTTGTGGAGAAGTCGTTGCACTGAAAGAATAACCATTATATGAATTCGCAACCGTTATCATTCCCGGAGCAATGCTACCGATATATGTACCGCCAGTAAGTGTATCTGTATTCATTGCCAGGGCAAGTTCACGATTGGTATTGGCACAATCATTCCATTCGTTTTCCGGTGTATCCCAGTGGGTATAGAAATGGTCAACAAGTTTGCCATAATTACGATAATCCCAATACCAGAACATCATCGAAGCAGCAGTGGGTGAGCAACCATAGACCCAATCAATAAATGGAACTGAATCAATATAATTACCCTGTCGGGTTACAAACTCATATGTATTCAAATACCGACTCCATTTTTCTCTCGTAATTTTTTCTAAAACTGGGTCGGCTTTGACTCTTACCATATCTTCACCGGTTCTGATTTGCGAATTTAAGACATTTATCAGGACCTTTTTATTATCTATCTCAAATCCTGCGTACTCTTCCCCCGGTCCAAAATAGTAATACTTCTTGAAGACAGGTTCGCCTTGAAAATTTTTTCTAACTTTTTCCAAGGCTTTATTATAAAATTTTTCGCAATGTGGACTTCCCTTATATACCTCACCTATCGGTGAAGTTGTGTATCTCGCCCCCATTATAACTGTAATCAAATCCTGTTCAGCATTCGCAAATGTTAAACCATAGGCATTTGGCTGTTCATCAACACCATAATATGGAATTACACTGTAAAGAATATATCCAGTGCCATATCTCTGGTTTACAAACCTGCTGGCGATATCCTGTATCTTATCTATTTGGATAAAATCAGATGCCAGCAATAACCCTGTAATGCCTAACAATACAAATAACTTCTTCATTATCCACCTCTTTTTAAGGGGTGGGGTTCAATATTGAACCCCACCCCTTTGATTTTTAGAATCCAAAGAGCAGTCCGATACGATGCGTATGACTGAGCACTCCCTTATTCATATAAGCATAGTCAATCCGCATTTCACGAGCACCCATCTTGAGATTGAAACCAACACCAGCGGTCAGATTATTCAGTAGCCACTCGGTATTATCACCCCATTTTGGATATGTATATTTTTCTGCGGTTGAATCATAGACTGGCTCAGCACCGGTCATCGCCTTCATATAATCAAAATTCAGGTACATCTTGTAGCCAGTTCTTAAGAAAAGGGTATTCAAGTAGCCGTATTCAAGTCCTAAATTTATTGTTTCGTAATTATCATTGGGATGGTTTAAATCAAGGGCAACGGTAAGACGCTGGGCTTCGGTCTCTAAAGGATTCATTGCAATACCAAATCTGAATATCAATGGTAGCGGGAATGGCGTTGTTTTTACTGTGATAGGGATCTTTTCGTAATCAAGTGGAGAATCAGGGAATGGATCATATGAACGGTCAAGGTTCCTACCACCAAAATTTATATCCGCGCCGAAATTAGCCATTGATGCCGCAATCTTCAAACCCTTAAAACCAGTATTGTAATGGATCCCAAAGTCAGTGGCAATTCCCGATGCCGACATATCCCAGATCATTTCCTGGACCGCCTTTATTGTAGCGCCAGCAGCAAGACGGTCTGTAAACATTCTTCCAAATGAAATTCCAAGGGCAAAATCAGAGGCATTGAAGTATGTTCCAGTACCCGTATCTTCACGTACTGTCTTTGTATTCGGGTCATCAACTGTAGTATATTCCATCTTGCCCATTGTCAATGCGGTGAGGCTGAAACCGAGGGTTCCCATATTTGATAGTGGAAGTGCAACCGCAAGATAATCGTGTTTTATATCCGCAATCCATTCGTTATGCTGGAGTGCAAACTGACGACCATTCAGAATGCCCAGTCCTGCAGGATTCCAGTATGTTGCTGAGGCATCATCGGAGATCGCCACAAATGCCTCGCCCATTGCTGACCCGCGTCCAACACTGATTTTCAAAAATTGGGCACCTGATGTCCCGAGTTTTGCAAAATCTGCAAACAGGGGAATTGATAATATAAGGATTATCGCAAGATACCTTTTCATTTTTACCTCCTATCGGATGACTACAAATTTACCGGTCTGTTGACCAACCTTGGAATCAACATGGAAGACATATACACCACTCGCCACTAACTGCCGATTATCCGTCAATAAATCCCACCACTCATCACCACCAGCATCTCCTAAAACCGAACCCACCGTCGCCTTGTGCACTATCGTCTTCACTAAATCACCATTCAAGGTAAATATCCGTATCACACACTCCGAAGGCAAATTGATAAACCGCAACCGCCGAATCAACGACGACTGCTGCCACTCATTGTGAATCAAATACGGATTCGGCACCACCTTCACATTCAACGCTAATGTAGAATCTTGCACCATCCTCGCCGGCGTAGAATTGATAGAAAACCAGGCACCAAACGGCGCAGGCGCATACTTAGCATCCGCACGCACAATCCAAACATCACTCTCCGATGGACGCGGATGACCCGGCCTCATCCAGGTCTTACTGATACCAAACTTACCACTGCAAATATATAACGCCCTCGTACCCTGCGACGCCGTATTGGAATACACTAAAGTATCACTGGAAAAATTCATCGAACGAAAACACCAACCATCCGCTAAACTATCCGTCGCCGGAGTCTCTAAATAAGGCCTGTACGGAATCGTATCCCCAGTAAACATATCTATCACCACCACCGTATTCACCTCGCCAGAAGGATCCTTCTTCTTCCATATCACCTTGAAATCATTACCCCGATACGCCCAATTGATCGCACGACCCGCAGCCGTCGCATCCAAACGAATCAACGAATCCGGATAGGTACCAGACTCCTTCTCCACCGCACTGAATATCACCACACTACCCTTAATCTTATTCTTGATAAACCACGGCGTCACACTCACACCATTGAACTCCTTAAACTCATAAAAATAACTATGCGCAAAGGTATCCAAAGGCATCACCACACTGAAACTATCCACCTTCACCGAATCCTTATCCCGCAAATACGCCGTATACTGCGGCTCACTACCCACACGCACAATCGGACCAAACTCTAAATACTGCGGATCCTCTTTCATATTCAACGGATACACAACCCGCGCCCCAACATTCGCAATCAATCGCGGATTACCACTCAATAACGCACCACTAACACTACCCGACTGATAATCCACCGGATCACGCCGCGGCACCGCCACCACACCCGTCAAACCACTCTCAAAATAAATCGGACGCGGACCCTGAACCTTCACCGTATCATAAATGTATATCCACTTGGAATCAGGCGCATACCATAACGAATCCTTCACAAAAACCGAATCAAAATAATCCTTCACATAATTGTAATCAAACGAAGTCACCGCATAATAATAACCAAAACCATTACGCACATCCGTATCCACATAACTATGCACCAAACCCACATCCGTCGCCGTAAGCGCAATTGAATCCGGAGCATTCGGATCCTTAAAGGTTATCCCATTAGATAAATCAAACGAGGCAAGCAGACTCCAGGTCCCGGTCTTGCCCGTCGGACTCTTCCAGACCCGATAACCTTCAAAATCGTATTTCTTATAGTAGGGATCATAGTTCGGCGAAGAAGGATTGCTCACCACATCATAATAGGGGTCAGGCGTAGTCTCCGAAGAATTGTCCCAGACCAGCGTAATCTTTGCATCACCCGGCACACAGGTCAATTTCGGCGGCGGTGGCGGACCAGGAAGTAACCAGTTCATATCAAAGAAAAATTGTAGCCAATGATCAATCATTACAATTTCTGTATCCGGCATTGAATGATTTTCTGGATCCCAGGGAGTGATCATCAGTCCGATTCTCATAACTACCGTTGAATCTGGCATGAGATTAAACGGTCCGCTTGACATTAAAAATCTCTGGTCATCAGGCAATGGGATTATTGTATCATAAGGGCAATATTCCATTGTTTTATAATTGTATCCAGCAAGGGTGAGATAACGCTCATTGTCTTTATTCGGTTCAAGATTCAATGTGAATCTTTTATATGAAGTCATACCCATTTGAGGGATTTCAGATGGATCGCGCCAGTCCGGCACTTTATCATTATCTACATCCCATTTTGTCACTGGGAGATTATTTACATAGTATGCACTATCCCTTTCGTGTTGATCAAAAATGCTATCTAAGTCTTTATCAAAACCAGGCTTAAGATCAAAAGGTGTTTGGAGCAGATCAAAACCAATAACACCGGGATGACCAATCCACCCGGGTTCTAAAACATTCTGCCACTGGAATGCGAGATTATCAATAAAGAATGTATCATTGCCTATCACATACTGCCTTTCTCTAAATCCATAGCATATATCATTAGCATTAATTCCCGATTCATTTCCTATATCACAATCACTACAGAATCCTATATAGAGATCATCTATCGGATTATGAAGGACATTTTTTATCTCAAAGGTTAAAAATATCATACTGCTTAACAAACCTATATCCCAGGCATATACTGTTTGATAAACCTCAATACCAATCGGTTTTGAATCGCCGGCAACATGATAGGTGATATCACAATCATTATAACAGCACCAGGAGTCCTGTTGGGAAAATGATTTTTGAACTGCCATAGGAAAAATGTTTTTTGGTGGGGGCCAAATATCTGGATATAAATAAATTTTTGCCTCTGGTGCATATGGAGTCTGATGATATAACCCTGGAGCAAATTCAACCTCTCCTCCATGAGGGCCATAACCAATAGTCACCATTGTGTCATGGGTAATTGTGTCTAAGGCGCCAACCCAGAGCCCTGCGCCATAAATATAATTTTGTTCGGAACCTTTGGGCCAAAAACAAGGATTTCCTACGATACCATAGTTCGTTATACCGAACTCAATAGCATTGATATTATGAATTTTGCTATCCCATACCCGGCAACAATTCAAGATAACTTGATTATATTGAACAACAAAAAGGATTAACATAAGCATAGCTCCTCCAGTATGATTATACCTTTAGAACGTGAAATTTTTGTGAAATTTTATTTGTTTACTGGGAAAGTTTAGAAATTTTCTCAAACATAATTCTGTATTTGTCGTCCATTTCAATCACCCAATTGTCATACCAGGTTCGGGCAAACCCTTCTTTATAAATATTTAAAAATCTACGATATTGTTTTTCACTCAGTCTTCCTTTTGTTTTATATTCTTCAACAAGGGAGTCTATCTCATCAATATCGGAATAAACAAATAAATGGGGCGTAAGTTGATAATAGCCAGTACGGACCAAAATCGGTTCTTCAACGCCATAATTTTTTAATGCCTTTCTGATATAGTACACCGCCTTTCTCAAACTATCATATCCTTTTTTCAGCCCCGCCTTATGCCAGAAGGTTTCTATTAATTTATCCTGAGCCAAATCTTTATTTTTATTAAACAACAGATAAAAAAATAATTTCTTTGCCTTCTCCGTTTTCCACTCACCATCCTGAATCCTCTCGCCATTTATTTCTAATGTTGGTATACCAAAGAAGGACACCTTTAGCACACTGAACACCCTGTATTTTTTCAAACAGGAGTATAAATAACTTGTTTTGACTTTATATTTTACCATCAAATCCACCAGCCCGGGTTCCTCCTTCAACAATTTCACCAATAGGTAGTCATAATCCATTCTCTCTGCCATATTAATCAGTTTCTTCAGAAGTCTAACTGCTTCAAGAACCTTATTCAGCCTTTGGAAAACTGAACATAATTTTACTTGGATAAAAAATCTTTCTAATGGAAGGTTATATTTTTTGCTGAGTTTTATCCCGCCATTTGCTATAATTTCTGCTTCGCCGTATTGCTCTTTTGCAATTTTCAGCAAAGTCTCAGTATACATAATATGTATCTTTTCTGAATCTGTTCCTTTCGTTAATTTCTGCATCCTGTCAAATATTTTTTCTGCCTCGGTCAAATTTTCTTTCTTTATTTCTATCTTGCATAATTCAATTAATGTCGTAACAATTAACCAAGGGATTTTTATCTGTTTATAAAATTCAAGCGCCTTTAAGAAAAACTCCTTCGCCTTTTTTAAATCATCTTTCTCAATATACAATAAACCATATCCGCGCTGGATATTCGCTGTTGACCAGGGGTCATTAAAAATTTTACAAATATTTGAACCATTTTCAAGTATATTTTCTGCAATGTTCTTGTGCCCTAACAAAAGTGAAATCCTTGCTCCATTATAGAATGCCGCACCACAACCTAAGGAAAAGTGGTCTTTCAAGAGATTGATCGCGGGAATAATCTTCTCATAAGCATTTTCAAGATTCCCCAATTTAAATTCATTCATTGCCCAGTTGTTTAATACGCTCGTCTTAAGTTCTTGAAAGTTGTGTTTTTCAGCAATAATGAATGCTTCCTTAAAAAGTTTCTTTGCCAGATAAAGTCTCTTGCCTCCAATCGCATTATTTATCGCACCAAGGGAATTAAGTGCAGAAGCCCTTAATAAATTAAGTCTTTTAGGACATTTTTTTATAAGTTTCGTAAGGTATTTTATCGCCAGATTCAAGTTCCCTTCGTTAATAAGAACCCCTGATAATGAATACATTATTTCCGACTTTAACTCCTTTAAATTCTTGCTCAATTTCAATGCCTTATTTAGAATCTCTTTTGCCTTTTCTTGATTACCAAGGTAGCCCAATGCATCACCATAATATTTTAGTACACGGGGATTTTTGTTTAATAAATCAATTGGTATTTTTTCTACTGATGAAACGATCGTTGTATATTTTCCCTGCTTAAACATATCTTTTCCCACACCTTCAATAATCTTTATCGCAGCAGTCCAATTTTCTGCAAGCAGATAATATTTTAATGCCTCCTCATAATTTTGCTTCTTATAATATTCCGCGATTAGATTATATATCTCTTTTTTTCTATCTTCGTTTATAAATCTGCTTTTCAGAAATTCCTGATATAAAGAATGAAATCTGTAATTACCATCAGGTAGAGAAAAAACAAATGCATTTTTTTGCACAAGTTCTTCAAGTATTTTTTGACAATCGTCTCTTCCGGTCACTGCCGTACAGATTTCCTGGTTTAAATTATCAAGTAATGCACAATCAATGAGAAATTGCTGATGTTCAGTTTTCTCATTTTTAAAAATTTCTAATGCGAAATAATCAAATATATCTTCGGTAATCTTTTCATAATTTTTCTGTAGTTTTGCAAAAAATGAATCAATATTTATATTGGATACGGTTTCATAAGATTGTAACATCAAACCGAGGCATGCAGGCCAACCTTCTGAATGTTCATATAACCATTCAATTTGGCTGGGATTAAGTTTTAAATTAAAAATCGACTGAAATAATGCTTGGATTTCTTCCTTGGTAAACCGGAAAAGTTCTGTATTCACTTCAAACATTTCATCTTTTGATTTTAACTGGGTAAATGAAAGAGGAAGATTGCTACGCGATGAAAGAATAATATGTAATTTCTTTGGCATATTTTGTAGGAAAAAAGATATAATATCATCAATTGTTGATGGACTTTCAAGGTTATGATAATCATCAAAAATCAAATATGTATCATTACTTATTTTCTTTATCATTTCATTAATGAAGGTTCCTAAAACAATGCCAGCCATATTTGGTGGAAGATTGAAAAATTGACTTAATTTATATAAATTTTTCCCAAAATCAGGATGAATGTTTTCTATTCCCGCAATCAAATGTGATAAAAATATTGAAGGATCACCATCTTCTTTCCTTAGTTGATAATATACATACGGCACTTTTGTTGCATTGATGAATTGAGTTATCAGGGTTGTTTTCCCATAGCCTGCACCAGCGCAGATAAAAATAAGTTTTTTATGCATATTTTGATAAAGGAGGCGGATGAGTCTATCCCTGTAGAGTGTTCTCGGGTTTACCTCAGGAAGTTGTAGTTTGGTCAGTAACACAAATTTTTCCTCACCCATAATACAAGTATAAATAAATAGAAATATTTGTCAAGGATAAAAATTTTATTGACATTTACTATGAATGTGTTATAATACATTATGAAAAGAAGAATTGGTGTTCTGACCAGTGGCGGTGATGCACCGGGTATGAATGCCGCAATCCGGGCGATTGTCCGCACTGCACTTTATAAAGGATATGAAGTTCTGGGGATAAAACACGGCTATAAGGGATTAATTAATAACGATATGATAAGATTAGATCACTATGCTGTAGCGAATATTATACAGCGTGGAGGTACCATTATCGGCACTGCACGGTGTGATGAATTTGAGACTGATAAAGGGATGAAGAAGGCAAAGAAAATTATCGAACAGAATAAAATAGATTGTGTTATCGTGATAGGTGGCGATGGAACAATGCGCGGGGCAAAGGCATTTTCTGAAAAGTTCGGAATGAATCTCATTGGACTTCCGGGGACGATTGATAACGATCTTTATGGCACAGATTTTACCATTGGTTTTGATACGGCTGTGAATAGTGCACTTGAGGCAGTCGACCGCATAAGAGATACTGCCTCATCTTTGGAAAGGGTATTCTTTATTGAGGTGATGGGGCGATACGCAGGTTTCATTAGCTTGGCAGTTGGGCTTGCAGGAGGTGCTGAGGATGTAATCATTCCTGAGACCCCAACCGATATTGAAGAGATTGCCCGAACAATCCAAAATAATATTAAAAAAGGAAAAAAATCAAATATTATCATCGTTGCCGAGGGTGATGAAGCAGGAAACGCCTTGACGATTGCAAAGAAAGTCAAGAAATTGACCGGCGAAGATTATCGTGTTGCGGTGTTGGGTTATATCCAGCGTGGTGGGACGCCGACCGCGAATGATAGAATCCTTGCCTCAAAACTTGGCTATTATGCGGTTGAAGCACTGGAGAATGATAGGTATGGAGTTATGGTCGGAGAAATTGAAGGCAAAATTGTATATACACCATTTGAAGATACCTATTCAATAAAAAAACCAGTTGAAGACTATATATACAAGATGATAAAAATCTTATCAGGCTAAATAAAAATCAACATTTTTTGCCAGGCAGAAAATATTGAAAAATAGCAAACAATGATCTTTTTTTAAACTATGTTAAAAAACTTTGCATTTGTTTTACAAAACTTCTTTTATCTTTTTTGCAAGACTCTGGCTATCCAGTCGGTATTTTTTGTATAATGCATCAGGTTCATCTGAACCACCATATTGCTCAATACCCATTTTGACAAATTTAGTATTTAAGTTCTCCTCAGCGAGGACCTGGGCGATGAGGCTGCCCAACCCGGAGTGGATGATGTGGTCTTCATAGGTGATTATTAAGCCTGTTTTTGCTGCTTCTTTTATGAACTCTGGCTTAATCGCAAATGGTGAAGAAATGTTATATATCTTTATCTTGATTCCATGGTTGTTTAATTCTTCATATGCCTCAATTGCCTTTGATAACATTGCACCCATTGTAAATACTGCGCAGGCATCACCATTCCTTATCAAATCAATCTTCCCATATTCAAATCTATAATCCTCATCAAATAATATTTTACCGCTGGTATCTTTTATTATCGGCAGTTTTGTCCGACCCACGCCAATGACCCAGTTTCCAGGTTGATTTAAAACATAACGGACTATATGGTCGGTCTGATTTGGATCCGCAGGAATTAAGACTTTAAATCCAAAAAGATTTCTTAAGAGCCCGAGGTAATCAATACAATGATGGGTTTTGCCATCCGGTCCAACGTTATATCCCAAATGCGTCGCGAAGATCTTTAAATTTGTATGGTTAATATCATTCAGTCTAAGTTGATTGTAAACCTCATCGATTGCGAATACACCAAAATCTGCCCAGATAGTTACTATTCCATTTATTGATAAAGCACCGGAAATTGTGGCAGTTGTATGTTCGCTCACACCGGCTTCAAAGAAATTTTCCGGCCGGATTTTGGCAAATTTATTTGTCTTCACCGAGTCCATAAGGTCGCAGTCAAATACCGCAATCGTGTTGGCAGGATTTAATTTTGCAGTTTCCTCAAGAACATCTCCAAATACTACCCTTGGGTCGGTAGTATCTTTATATATTCTTGGTTTGCCTAACTTGAGCTCGGGCTGGGCAATCTCTATTCTTTTATACGATTTTATCTTTTTGTTTTCCCTTTTTAATAAAAGTTCTATATCATCTTCTATGTCTAATTCTTTCAAGGCTTTTTTGCATTCTTCTCGTGTGAGTGCCTGACCATGATATTTCGCATTGTTTTCCATAAATGATACACCTTTACCAATTGTGGTTTCACAAATTATTACATATGGACTTGAACGGTCAGAGATTGCCTTTTTTACTGCCTCAAAAATCTCTTTGTGATTATGCCCTGAAACTTCAATAAACTTCCAGCCGTCGGCAAGGTAATTCTCTTTAATATTGACCGGCATTATATCTTCTACCCGACCTGAGATCTGGAAATGATTGTAATCAATTAAAACCGTGATATCGGTTAAATTGAATTTCTTCGCAAAACGTCTTGCCTCGCTGACCTGCCCTTTTGCCTGTTCCGCATCACTCATCACCACAAATGTATGATAATCTAAATTTTTTAATTTTGCCGCAAGGGCAAAGCCACAACCCGCAGACAAACCCTGCCCTAAATTGCCGGTTGTCCATTCAACACCAGGGATATGTCTTTCAATATGCCCTTCAAAAAGACTATGTATTTTCCTGAAACCCAAGAGCAGTTCTTCAAGGTCAATAAATCCTAACCTTGCGAGGGCTGAATATAAACCTGGTGATGTATGGCCATGGCTAACAACCACTCTATCCCGTTGTGGGGAATCGTAATTTTCCGGTGTGATATTAGCAAAATAAAGCAGCGTAAGATAGATATCAATCGACGACATAGACCCGCCGGGATGACCAGAACCAGCAATCGTCGTCATCTTTAAAATATCGCCCCTGCAGAGTCGGGAAAGTTCTTTTAATTCTTTCCAGACCTGTTCATTTATTTCACTGAAAAAATTAATTTTTTTCATACCACCGACACCTTAAAGTCATCTTCAGCAATTGTATAATCTGGTTTTATTTTTAAAATGAGATTACAATCCTTGGAGAATTTTGCCAGAATATCAGAACCGCGGGTGGTGAGAAAATCTGCAATACGTGGTGAGACCTGTAATTCAACAATCTTATTCTTAATAGACCTTGCATTATTAAAGAACCAGCGTTCAATATCACTTATCACACTCATCTTTGAAATAATCCTGCCCCTGCCTTTACATACCGGGCAGACTTCGCTCAATGAATAGGTAAGACTCGTTCGCGAACGTTCCCTTGTAAACTGGAATAAGCCAAATTCGCTCACCTCACCAATCCGGTAACGGGCACGGTCGCTGCGTATCAATGATTTAAACTCGCGCACAACTTTATCTATGCTCTCTCTTTTTTCCATATCAATGAGATCAACCACGACGAGTCCACCAATATCGCGCAAACGTAGCTGCCTTGCAATTTCTTTTATTGCCTCAAGGTTTGTTGAAAGTGCAAGTCTCTCTGCCTGCTTTTCCCTTGAGGATTTACCGGTATTCACATCTATTGCCAGGAATGCCTCAGTATGGTCAAGGACAATGTATCCGCCACTCGGTAGCCATACCTTTCTTTCAAAGATTGTCTTCAACTGTTCTTCAATACCAAATTTAAAAAATAGTGGCTCCGGGTCTTTGTACAATTTTACCCTCGAACGCATCCGTGGAGATACATTGCTTAGATACTGGATTATCTCACGATATTTTAATTCATTATCAACATAAAGATTTCTTACTTCCTGATTAAAAAGGTCGCGGACAATCTTTATCAATGTACTCGGTTCTGCATAGATCAATCTCGGTGCGGGTTCTTCAGCTGTTTTCAAACTTTTTTCCCAGAGCGATTTTAAATACTGGACCTCCTGCTGAATCTCTTCGGGACGGGCAGTCGCGGCTGCGGTTCTGATAATCAATCCCATTCCCTGTGGTTTTATCTCTTTAGCAAGGCGTGCGAGTTGTTCCCTTTCATGACGATGATGAATTTTCCTTGATACACCAATATTTTTAGCATTTAAAAGCAACACCACATACCTGCCCGGGATTGAAATATAAGAGGTGACACGAGGACCTTTTACTCCATAGGAATCTTTTGTGATCTGAACGATTATCTCTTGGTTTTCCTTTAATTTAACACCTTCGGTTTTTACTTCTTCTTCAATCTCAATATCCTCACTTTCAAACAATTCAGAAAATTCTTTAAATGGAATCTCATCAAGGGGCAGAAAGCCATTCTTCTCCATACCAATATCAACAAATGCTGCTTTTAATCCGGTCATAAGATTAAGGACCCTTGCCTTATATATGTTTCCTACAAGGCTGATCTGGTCAGGACGGTCCACATGGAACTCAATTAAAACATCGTTTTCCAAAACGGCAATCCTCGTTTCAGTCGTCGCAACACTTACAAATATATCTTTCCTTGTCATTTTACCTCCATTGGCGAATACAGCAGTCCACCTTTTTTTATAAACATCAATGTCCTTGTAACTTTGTATTTCTTTACCTCTTCTATCGGTAAATCGGTGAGATATGAAAGAAGTTCGTATATGTTTACATATTTTTCACCGTAATACAGTCCACAGGTTAAAATATTTTCATTATACGAGATTGATTCTATTGATTCTGATATATTTTTAACTTTTGATTTTGAACTGATATACACAGGTTGATTTTTAAGATTCTCAAGGGGCTTACGGATTTCGCTCAATAATATAGAAACTTCATAGTAGATTAAATTAATTGAACTTGATAAGGACGGTGTATTAGGAGAGATACCACGAACATCAAGAATCCTTATACCCGGCGGAAATCGTGTATTCAATTCACGGGAAATATTGCCAAAATATTCTCCTTCAAGGTAGAAATCAAAATAATCTGATTTAGAAATCTGTCCTACATTCTTTGGTGGACCAAATGAAACTTTTGGAATTGGTGAGAATCCCGAGGTGAAATTTAAAGGGAGGTCTGTTCTTCTAAGTGCGCGATAAATAGTTCTCGTTATATCAAGATGTGATGCATAACGAAAATTCTCACCGATGGAATATTTTACACGATATAGAGAACGCTGTAGCATTCTCTTTGGATATCTACCATAACTGAGATACTTCTCTTCGCCCTTAGAAAATTTTGCAATAGCACCATTGCAGGCGCCACAATTACTACAACTTTCATAATAACAATTTGGAGTTACTTCTCCTTTCTGTGCCCGTTCATATTCAGAATGCAGAAATTCCTTTTTTACACCGATATCAATGAAATCCCATGGGTGGTCTTCACCACCGTTCAGGTACTTTGTTGGATCAATTCCAATTTTATCAAAGGCATTTTTCCATTTATCAAAATTAAAGAATTCACGCCATTCTTCAAATCGTGCGCCATTATTATAAACCTCTTCAATGACGGGAAAAAGTTTTTCATCCGCCCTTGATAGTAATGCTTCAATAAATGATACTTCCGGTGCCTGATAGTTTAAATCAATCCGATTTTTTTTCAATCTTTTGACTATTCCAATCCGTTCATTTAATTCATCTATTGGAATAAAAGGCACAGATTCAAATGGGGTATGGGGCTTTGGAACAAATGCGGATAAAGAAAGTTTTATGCTACCCTTTGGACATACCTTGAGAATCTCATTTACTAACCTTTTTATCTCATTGACATCTTCTTCTTTCTCAAATGGCAGACCAACCATAAAGTATAATTTGACCTGGCGCCAGCCCTGTTCATAGGCTATCCTGACTGCATTCATTAAATGTTCCTCAGAGAATGGTTTATTAATTTTTGTTCTTAATCTTTCAGAACCTGCCTCCGGTGCGAATGTCAAACCGGTCTTTTTTATTTCCTTTAACAAATAAGCAATCTCTTCAGTAAATAATTCACCACGCATTGCTGGTAATGATACACTGATATTCTTTTTTTTCAACAGTTCATTAAGTTTCCTGATAAGATTGGGAAGATTGGGATAATCAAGAATAGAAAATGATAAAAGAGAAACTTCTTCCCACCCGGTCTCTCTTATCCCTTTATCAACTGCCTTTATTATTGCTGATTCCGACCTTATCCTCAAGGGACGATTTGTGTATCCTGCCTGACAGAATCTACAACCATAGGTGCAACCCCTCATTACTTCTATTGCCAGGCGGTCGTGGGTAATATCACATATTGGAAGGATTGCTGGAGAAGGAATAGTTTCTTCAGCGAGCTCATTTGCAACTATTTTTTTTATTCTCTTTTCTTTTTTATGAATTTGAGGAACCCATATTCCTTCAATATCTGCCAATGCCTTTATTCTCTGGTTTTTCTTCTCTTTTGGAATGTTGATTAAAATCTCGCTTATTTTTTTTACTATATTTTCACCATCACCAATCACAAAGGCATCAAACACCGGGCTCATTGGCACAGGATTTAAAGTGCAGGGTCCGCCCGCAATCAATATAGGATAATTATGGTCTCGGTCGGTAGATTTATAGGGGATCTGCGCAATATCCAGGACATATAGCACATTTGTGTAATTCAACTCACTCTGGAGTGAAAATCCTAAAAGATCAAATGTATGTATCGGTTTTTTTGTCTCAAGACTATAAAGAGATTGATTGTGTTGCTTTAACCAATCACCGAAATCAGGCCAGGGTGCAAATATTCGCTCACACTGGATTGAAGGATATTGATTAAACATATGATAGATAATCTTTATTCCGAGGTTTGACATTCCAATTTCATAGACTTCCGGAAATACTATGCCAATATAGACGGTGGGATTGTTTTTAATGGTAATATTTAGTTCTCCACCCGTATATCTGACAGGGCGTTTTACAAGCGGTAATATCTCATCTAACATATTTTAAGAACACCAATCAACTGCAAAGTTTTAAATTTTTAGAAGAACCTATTAAAAAATTTTTTACAGTAATTCGTAACCCTTTTCAAGCGCACGGTCATTTAGGACAAGCTGCTCTTCGCTTGCACGACCAAACCTTTTGCGCTGTGCCTTCTTCATTGACTCAATGCTCACTATTTTTGTCTTTTTTATAACCGCGCCCAGCATCACCATATTTGCAATTCTGCCCTGTCCGAGTTCTTCAGCAACTTTATTTGCCTCTATGGGAATTACCTCAATATCATTTCTTGTAGGACGAGATTTGATTAGGGTCTGATTGAAAAATAGAATTCCGTTCGGTTTAACTAATGGTTCAAATTTTAAAAGCGATGGTTCATTCATTATTATGACAATATCGGGATTGACCACTACCGGTGAAGCAATCTTTTCATCAGACACCACTACCTGGCAATTTGCTGTGCCACCGCGCATTTCCGCCCCATAAGAAGGGAAGAATGTGACATTTAAATCTTCTAATAGCCCAGCATAGGCAAGTATTATGCCTGATGATACAATGCCCTGGCCACCAAATCCGGCGATGATGAATTCTTTTGTCACTTTACCTCCTTTGCCCGATTGCGGAATTCACCCATTGGATAATACTTTGCCATTACTTCAGCAATCCATTTCTTTGCCTGAATTGGTGTAACACCCCAACCTGTGGGACACATAGAAAGAACCTCAATAAGGGAGAATCCTTTATTATCAAGTTGATACTGGAATGCAGTCTTTATTGCCTTTTTTGTCTTTATGATATTCTTCGGTGTATCAACCGCAACTCGTTCAAGATAATATGGACCATCAAGCCCATTTAGAAGTTCACATACCCTTATGGGATAACCCTGTTTTACCACATCCCTTCCTTTTACTGAAGTCGTTGACCTCATACCCGGTAAGGTTGTCGGTGCGAGCTGTCCACCAGTCATACCATAAATTGCATTATTGATAAAGATTATCGTTATATTTTCATTTCTTGCTGCAGCATGAATCGTTTCGGCAGTTCCAATTGCGGCAAGGTCACCATCACCCTGATATGAAAAGACAAAGCAATCAGGTCTTGCTCTTTTTATCCCGGTCGCTACTGCCGGTGCCCTGCCATGGGGAACCTGTATCATATCGCAGTTGAAATACTCATCGGCAAATACCGAACAACCGACAGGTGCAATACCGATCGCCTTTTCCCTGATATTCATTTCAACAAGCAGTTCACCAATTATACGATGGACAATCCCGTGGCCACAACCAGGGCAATAGCGTTGTTTTATCTCAGTCAAGCCTGAAGGTCTACCAAATAGTAGTTTCATTTCTTACCCCTTATTTCAACAATCTTATTATAGACCTCCTGGGCATTTGGTAATCCCCCACCAGGATGGCCTATGAAATGGACCTTTGAACGCCCTTCAATTGCCAGTTTCACATCTTCAATCATCTGACCAAGACTCATTTCAATAACGAGGAAATTTTCAATTCTTTTTGATAGTTCACTTATTATATCTGCAGGAAATGGCCAAAGTGTAATTGGTCTTAATAAACCAACCTTTATACCCTTTTCTCTTGCAATCCTCAAGCCTGCCTCAGCAACACGGGATGAAGTTCCATAAGCAACTATAATTATTTCAGCGTCGTCAATTTTAATTCCTTCATACCTCTGCTCATTTTTGATAATCGTTTGATATTTTTCCCATCTACGCCAGTTCCATTCCTCAAGTTTACCCGGTCTCAAATCATAAGAGCGTATCACCCTTCTTTCTCTTCCCTTACAACCAGTAAGCCACCAATCCTGTTCGGGCAACGATTTCGGGTCAACGGGTTCCCCTTTTATCTCCACCGGTTCCATCATCTGTCCGAGTAAACCATCAGCAAGGAGCAATGCCGGATTTCTATATTTTTCCGCAAGTTCAAAGGCAAGTTTCGGAAATTCAAAGAGTTCCTGGACAGAATTCGGGGCAAGGACTATTGTATGATAATCTCCATGACCACCACTTTTTACTGACTGAAAATAATCGGATTGAGCAGGTGCGATATTTCCTAACCCGGGCCCGCCGCGCACAATATTCGCAACAAGGACCGGCACATCAGCACCCGCAATATAAGAAAGCCCTTCCTGCATTAAACTTATTCCAGGAGAACTGGATGAAGTCATTGCCCTTGCACCTGCGGATGCTGCACCAAAAAGCATATTTATTGCGGCAAGCTCACTTTCGGTCTGGAGGAATACACCACCCACCTCGTTCATCCTTATTGACATATACTCGGGAACTTCATTCTGCGGGGTTATTGGGTAACCTGCAAAAAATCTGCAACCCGCATATATCACCCCTTCAACCAGTGCATGATTTCCATACATTAATTCTTTTTCAGCCATAATATCTCCTTATTTGTAAACCTCAATCGCTGGTTCTGGACAGGTCATATAACAGTATCCGCAGCCAATACATTTTGACATATCAGTCACCTCTGCAGGGTGATAACCGCTTGAATTGATACGGTCAGGTGCAAGCCTTAATATATTTGCCGGGCATACACTATCGCAGCAAAGACCGCATCCCTTACAAACTTCTTCCAAAATCTTGACTTCAGGCATCAAACCTCCTTAATGTTATTAAATATAGGGCATATCCATTTATTAATAGGAAATGCCTTTGCGGATTTATTTATTTTGAGAGAATAAATAAAAATTTTCTCTCGGAATTTGCTAAAGCCAAATCTAATCAAAATTATCGCTGCCTTTCTGCTAATGGAGATATTATATTGAAAAATTGCCCAAAGTCAAGAACTACCAGGAATATGATTACTTAGAAAAAAATCAAAGTGCCGGTCTTGATTTTTGCCTTGAATTAAATATAATATGCTATGTCAGGCATTATCTTTTTTAAGACAAAGAATTTAACCAAAATTAAGGATTTTTATACAAAAATGATTGGTATGGAAATCTGGCTGGAACAGGCAGATTGTTCAATACTCAAACATGGAAATTTGTTGCTTGGTTTCTGCCAGCGTGAGGAAGTTGATACTCAGGGAATAATCACATTTTTCTATGAGAATACGGACCAGGTTTATGAAATGTATAAAAAATTCCGGCTTGAGGCACTGGCGGAGCCAATGGTGAATGAAAAATATAAAATTTACCACTTTTTTATCAAAGACCCAGAAGGTAGGTTGGTCGAATTCCAGAGTTTTTTAGAACCCGTTAAAATATAATTTTGATGCTTGACAAAGCGGGAAATATAAGTATAATTTAGCATCTAAAAGAGGAGGTGTTTAAAATGACCAAGGCACAACTTATAGATGCCATTGCCAAAAAGGCAAATATTAGTAAAAAAGCAGCGGGCGTAGCGTTAGATACATTTGTTGACACAGTCACTGCTGCGCTCAAGAAGGGTGATAGAATAACGCTCGTGGGATTCGGTACATTCATGGTGGCAAAGAGAAAAGCGCGTACGGCAAAGAATCCCCAAACAGGAGAAATGATTAAGGTTCCAGCAAAGCGCGTTCCGAAATTCAAGGCAGGACGTGAGCTAAAGAAGGCTGTAAAGTAATTCAAATATCCAATAAAAAGGGGATTGGTTTTACCAATCCCCTTTATTTTTTATCCCTGATTCAAGGTAGGATAATCCATATTGAATCGCTTTTTGTAATATATTTTCATTCCTATCATAACGACTAATAAAAATGGAATGTATCCTGGATATATAACGCAGGTGATTGCGGTAAATATGAGCCCTGGCAATCTGAAAGATAAAATGGTGAACTTGCGATTTACTCTTTTATATATAAAATAATAAAAGGTTAAATAGGTAAATAAAGGAAGCGCAATTGCAGAAGGAATCAGGCAGATTATATCCCTGTTTATTATTGAAAATAAAACACCCAATAAAATGAGGCTTGAAGAAATGATATAAGATAGTTTTTCACCCAGAAAGACAGATGTTGTAATCTCACCCGATTCTCTATCTCCTTTAATATCAACAATTGTTGTATTTATAAAGACTGCACAGATACTAAAAAAATAGGGTAAAAATATTAAAAAAGCCTGCCATTCAAAATCCTTTTGCATTAACCAGCCGGCAATAAAGTTCAGCATACCATAGCCAAATCCATTACTCAGGGTATCAAGAATAGGCTTTCCTTTTAATTTTATCGGAGGCAAGGAATAAAAAACACCGAGTAGTAATGACCCTAACATTACCAAAAAAAATGACAAACCAAAATACCATGAGAGAAACAATGAAATACCCCACAACATAAACATCTCAATGTATGCATGCTGCACAGGTATAAAATTTTCTGAGAGTAAAAATAGTTTTTTATTTATTCTATCGGTTTCAATATCTGTGATTTGATTTAAAATATATACGCCACCCATTAATATACCGTAGATAAATAGCCCCAGCAGTGTTTTATGGGTAAAAATACTTTTTCCATAGGCAGTGTAATTTCCAATGAGAAAGAAATCAAAAACCGGAATTAAAATGAGTGGTCTGAGGATGAAAAAATAATCAAAAATATTTATCTTTTTATCTTGATTCAATGTAGATTTATTCCAAGATTATCAAGAGTGCCATTATGCCAACACCGCAAGCCATTGCAATCAACTGGATAAAAGACATCCTCGGGGTCTCACATCCCTGTAGTTCAGGAATCAGGTCAGAACCTGCGATATAGATAAATCCACCTGCAGTCAAGGGTAAAAGGACGATTGAATAATTCTTTACAGCAGGACCGAGAATTAGAGAGATCACACCGCCAAAGACGGCAGTGAGTGCTGATAGAAAATTTAGTATCAGTGCATTCTTTATGCTCAAACCACCATGGAGGAAGACGCCGAAATCGCCAATTTCCTGTGGAATTTCATGCATAATAACGGCTATTGTAGTTGCAAAACCTATTGGAATGCTTACGGAATAACTTGCTCCTATAATCATCCCATCTATTAAATTATGAACCAGATCGCCTACGAGATTCAGTGTCACCATGGGATGGGGATGTTCTTTTGAAGTTGGTATATGGCAGTGGCGCCAGCGCACAAATTTTTCCAAAACAAAAAATATAAAGATCCCTGCTATTGTAAGCAGGGAAGCGTTTAGGGTATTTTCAATCTGTTCAAATGCCTCGGGCAGCAGGTGAATAATGGCGTCTCCGAATAAAGAACCTGCTGCAAAACTTACCAGCAACAAAAGGATTTTGTTTAATTTCTCAGGTTTTATTGATAAGAATAGTACGCCGATAAGAGAAATCAAACTTACCAAAGCAACACTGACCAGGGTATAGGCAACGACCATAATTCATTATTTATATTAAACCTTGGTCACTTTTCCGGCACTTAAACAGTCGGTACAAACCAGCACCCTTTTAATCTTGCCGTCTATTTTTATCCTTACCCTTTGAAGATTAACATTGAACCTTCTCTTTGAGACATTATGGGCATGGCTGATCTTTGAACCGACCTGTGCCTTTTTCCCGCATATTGAACATTCTCTCGCCATTCTTCGCTCCTTTCACAAATCAATTATAAGTAATTTTTATGCACTGTCAATACTGACTTGATTTTTTTCAAAAATTGGATATAATTTATTTCTATGCAAAATATTCATATATCAATCGCAGCTGAGGAGTTATTTAGAATAGGTCCTTTACCGGTAACAAATTCTTTACTCGTCACCTATCTCACAATTCTCTTATTTATTATCATTATAGCGCTGATAAGGGCGAAAAAGAATATCATCCCCGTGGGAATTCAGAATGTTGTTGAATATATTATGGAATATTTTTACAATCTCGTTTGCGAGGTATTCGGTAGCGAAGAAAAGGGTAGAAAATTTTTTCCACTGGTGATGACTATATTCCTATTCGTTTTGATAATAAACTGGTTTGGACTTTTACCAGGTGTTGGTTCTATCGGGATTTACCGGGAAAGGCCGGCTCATGCAGAGCAGGTTGAACACAAAGACAATACAGTTGAGGAATCCCATGCTCCCGAGATAAAAGAGCATAAGGAATTCGTGCCTCTATTTAGAGGCGCTTCCGCAGACCTCAATACGACCCTTGCACTGGCATTGATATCGGTGATATTTACTCAGATTTACAGCATACAGATTCTCGGTTTTAAAGGATTCTTAAAGCGGTTCATAAAATTAAAAAATCCGATAATGTTCTTCGTTGGGATATTGGAATTGATTGCGGAAATTGCGAAAATAATTTCATTTTCTTTCCGTCTTTTTGGAAATATCTTTGCGGGTGAAGTGCTTTTAACCGTGATGTTATTTTTATTGCCTTTAGCTATTCCAGTACCTTTTCTTGCCCTTGAAATATTCGTTGGGATAATACAGGCAATAATATTTTCATTTTTGACTTTATTTTTTATAAAAATTGCAACTACTGAAGAGGAACATTGAGACCCCCACCTTTATCCTCCCCCTTCTAAGGGGGAGGGAATAGGAGGGGGTGAAAGGAGGATATATTATGGAACCAGCAACAATGAAAACAATTGCTGCAGCACTGGCAATTGGACTTGGTGCATTAGGACCTGGTCTGGGAATTGGATTTATTGGTGCAAAGGCTACGGAAGCCGCGGGTCGTAATCCTGAGGCGACCGGTAAGATACAGACATTATTCATTCTTGCGCTCGCATTTGCTGAGGCAATTGCAATCTATGCCCTGGTTGTGGCATTGATAATCAAATTCTTATAATAATTATGGAAGCCCTTACCAAACTCGGCATAAATCCATTGTTACTCATTGCCCAGATTTTGAATTTCTTGATTCTATTGTGGATTTTGAATAGATTTCTCTATAAACCGATTTTAAAACTCTTCAAAGACCGTTCCAGCAAAATAGAAGATGGCATAAAAACTGCAGAGAATTTGAAAAAACAGGCTGCGGAGGCTGAAGAAAGGCATCGCCAGTTGATTGAAGAGGCAAAGAAAGAGGCGCATCGTATAATAGAACAGGCGACAAAATTGGGTGATGAGGAAAAAAAGAAAATTATTGAGATGGCGAATGAAGAGTCGCGGAAGATTGTGGAAAGAACGATGCAAGAGATCAAATCGGAAAAGCAGAATATTATGGCAGAAATAAAGAAAGAAGTGGGCGAAATGGTTGTTACACTCAGTGCGGATTTAATAAGGAAGAAACTGGATGAGAAATCTCAGCGGGCATTGATTGAAGAGGCAATCAAAGAAGTGGAGAAGGAACTTGAGAAGGCAGCGTCAAGAGGATAATCCACCAATCCGCCCAACAGATGGGCGGAAAGTGGCGGACGGACTGCAAGATAAAGATATGGAAAAGATACTTTCTGAACTGGAACTTGTAGATTCCTCTTTCCGTTCTTCGCCCAAACTGCGCGGTTATCTTGAAAATCCAAGGATTACTTTCGTAGAGAAACAAAAGACCTTAAGAGATCTTTTCAAAGATTATATCAGTGCCCAGACCTATGAATTTGTCTTCTTGCTCCTCCGCTGCAATGCATTGTCAAGTTTGAGTGAGATATTAAGGAATTACAAACGAACAAGGGTTGATACCGGTGTCTTAGAGATTGAAGTGAAGACTGCGGTTCCTCTGACAGATGAAGAAAAAGATATGCTGTATACAAAATTTTCTGAGAAATTAAAGAAGCCAGTGAGTATAAAAAATATCATTGACCCGGATATAATTGGTGGGGTTGTTATCAAGAGTGGAGATATAATGATTGATGCAAGTTTGAAATCAAGGATTGCAGAATTGCTGAAAAACTTAAAACAGGGATAGGTTATGAGTCAGGATATAAAGACAAAATTATTAAAAGAATTAAAGAAAGATTTATTTGAATTTGAAAAGAAGATAAAGGTAGAAAGGGTGGGCACGGTCATTGAAATTGGAGATGGTGTTGCCCACATTAATGGACTTCAGGACTGTTTTGCCTCAGAGATGCTTGAATTTCCCAATGGTATATATGGTGTTGCACTGAATCTACTTGAAGACCGTATCGGTGCAATTGTTCTGGGTGATTATGAGAAAATTAAAGAAGGTGATGTAGTAAAAGGAACCGGTAGAATTCTTGAAGTCGGTGTTGGAGAAAACCTTGTCGGTCGTGTTATAAATCCACTCTGTGAACCACTTGATGGAAAAGGACCGGTGAAACCAACAACTTACTATCCTGTAGAAAAGATTGCTCCAAGGGTGATACAGCGTGAGGGTGTAAATACACCCCTGCAGACAGGTATCAAGGCAATTGATAGTATGATTCCGATTGGAAGGGGACAGCGGGAATTGATAATCGGTGACCGGCAGACGGGTAAGACTGCAATTGTGATTGATACGATACTCAATCAGAAAGAAGAAAATGTAATTTGTATATATGTATCAATCGGTCAAAAAGAATCTAAACTGGCAAGGATTGTTTCCGAACTGGAAAGATATGGGGCAATGGATTGGACAATTGTTGTTGGTGCCTGTTCTTCAGACCCGGCATCTCTCTGGTATATTGCACCTTATGCGGGTTGTGCGATGGGTGAATATTTTATGGACAAGGGAAAGGATGCCCTTGTCATATATGATGACCTTTCAAAACATGCCTGGGCATATCGTCAGATTTCTTTATTATTGAGAAGACCGCCAGGTAGAGAAGCATATCCTGGTGATATATTTTACCTGCATTCAAGACTTTTAGAGAGGGCAGCAAAATTGAATAAAGAACACGGTGGTGGTTCTCTCACTGCGTTACCCATAATTGAAACCCAGGCAGGTGATATAACTTCATACATTCCAACAAATGTTATCTCAATCACTGATGGTCAGATTTATCTTGAGCCAGAATTATTCTATCAGGGCATTAGACCGGCAATCAATGTTGGACTTTCTGTATCAAGGGTGGGTTCAAGTGCCCAGATAAAAGCAATGAAAAAGGTTGCGGGTAAATTGAGGCTTGACCTTGCCCAGTATCGCGAAATGGCTGCGTTTGCTGAGTTTGCAAGTGACCTTGATGAGGCAACCCGTAAACAATTGACCCGTGGTAAGGTAATGACTGAGATTTTGAAGCAGGGACAATATGTCCCAATGTCAGTTGAAAAACAGGTTATGATAATCTACGCTGGAATTTCCGGCATGCTTGATGATATTCCGATTGATAAGATAAAGAAATTTGAGGATGAATTTTTAAGATATATGGATACCTCTTATCCTGATATTGGCAGAAAGATAAAGGAAACCAAAGACCTTGATGAAGAGACCGAGAAAAAGCTTGGTCAGGCAATACAGGAATTTAAAAGTTTGTTTCTTAAGTGATGAATATCCATAACGATTTTGTTCAAGTGTAGCGAGGAGTAATGGCTTCGGTCCGTGATATAAAAAGACACATTAAGTCCGTAGGCAATATAAAAAAGATCACAAAGACTATGCAGATGGTTGCCGGTGCAAAGATGACAAAGACATTGTCAACCCTTCTTGCCTCAAGACCCTATGCCCAGCTTGCCTGGAATCTTTTGTTAAATCTTGCACCAAAGACCGAGCGCGAACTCCATCCATTATTACAAAAAAGGGATATTAAAAATACCCTGATTGTCCTTATCACTTCAGACCGAGGGCTATGCGGTGCATTTAATATGAATCTAATCATGGAAACAATGAAATTAATTAAAGATAAAGAAACTTCTTATATCCTCGCGGTCGGCAGGAAAGGAAGGGATTTTTTTATCCGCCGTGGATATAAAGTCATTGCTGAATTCACGGGTCTTGGTGCACCGGTTCCATTCATCAGCATTACACCAATCTCTCAAATAATTATTGATGAATTTATAAAAGGCAATGTTGACGAAGTAAAACTTGTATACAGCGATTATGTATCAAATGTTGTCCAACGTCCTACAGTTTTACAATTATTGCCGTTTCAACAAGAACAACCAGAGGAGCCTTTTCTTGCCCAGTTCATTTATGAACCTTCTCCTAAGGAAGTTATTGATACCCTGCTTGTAAGGATAATTGAATACAAGATATATGCGGCAGTCCTTGAATCACAGGCATCGGAATTTTCCGCAAGAATGATGGCAATGAAAAATGCAACGGAGAATGCTGAAAATCTAATTCAAAGTCTTACCCTTTCTTATAATAAAGCCCGACAGGAAGGTATTACCAAAGAATTGACTGAACTTTCTACAACCAAGGCAGTTATTGAAAGTTTGGGGAAATAGAATGAAATCTTACAATATTATTATTTCCTCCCTCTTGATGGGGGAGGAAAAAGGTGGGAGTGAATAATGAAGTTCACTCCAGATAAGAAAAGTTTTGTGCGTCGGCTCAGAGAAAATATGACAGATGCAGAGAGGAAACTTTGGTATGCGATTAGAAAAAAACAACTGGGTGTAAAATTCAGGAGGCAACAATTAATAGGAAATTATATTGTTGATTTTGTGTGTTTTGAGAAAAAATTGGTTATTGAAATTGATGGCGGCGGGCATTTTGAAAGTGGAACAGATAAGATAAGGGATAAATGGTTTCAAGGACAAGGTTACAGGGTATTAAGGTTTTGGAACAATGAGGTATTGAGAAATACCAATGGGGTGATGCAAGCAATAATGAGAGAATTATCACCCTCCCCTTTGTCCCCTCCCATCAAGGGAGGGGAATTAGAAAATTATTGTGATTAGAGTTAGGAGGTTAAGAGTTTATGAATAAAGGAAGAGTTTTACAGGTAATGGGACCTGTTATAGATGTTGAGTTTACTGAGAAATTACCAGAGATTTATGGCGCCCTGAAATTATCATTAAAAGAGGGCGACCTGATTCTTGAAGTTCAACAACACCTTGGATACAATGTTGTAAGAACGGTTGCAATGGGACCGACAGATGGAGTGGCACGTGGCATGGAGGTCATTGATTTAGGCGAACCAATCACTGTTCCAGTGGGACCGGAAACACTTGGCAGGTTGTTTAATGTCCTTGGTGAACCGATTGATGAAAAAGGTCCGGTTGAGGGCAAACTGCGCAGGCCGGTCCATTGCAAGCCACCTGCCTTTAAGGAACAGTCCACAAAAGTTGAGATTCTTGAAACAGGAATAAAGGTTATAGATTTGATCGCACCGATAATGAAGGGTGGAAAGGTTGGACTATTCGGTGGCGCAGGTGTTGGAAAGACTGTGGTCGTTATGGAATTGATCAGGAATATTGCGATTGAGCATGGAGGGGTGTCAGTATTTGCCGGAATTGGTGAAAGAACGCGTGAAGGAAATGATTTATATACAGAAATGAACCGCTCGGGCGTTATCAATAAAACCGTTCTGGTCTTCGGTCAGATGAATGAACCGCCCGGGGTAAGGGCAAGGGTTGGTTTGACTGCTTTATCAATGGCTGAGTATTTCAGGGATGTAGAACACAAAGATGTATTATTATTCATTGATAATATCTATCGTTTCACTATGGCGGGTTCAGAGGTTTCAGCACTCCTGGGCAGGATTCCATCCGCAGTCGGTTATCAACCAACACTCGCTACAGAAATGGGTGAATTACAGGAGCGTATTACTTCTACAAAGCATGGCTCAATCACATCAGTCCAGGCAGTATACGTCCCAGCAGATGACTTAACCGATCCGGCACCGGCAACGACATTCGGACATCTTGATTCTACAATTGTCTTATCAAGACCTATCGCAGAATTGGGCATCTATCCCGCAGTAGACCCGCTTGACTCAACATCTACAATCCTTGACCCGCGATTTGTTGGTGAAGAGCATTATAATGTAGCAAGAGGGGTGCAGAAGGTATTACAGAGATATAAAGACTTACAGGATGTGATTGCAATTCTTGGTTTTGAAGAACTATCTGAAGAAGATAAACTGACCGTGACCCGGGCAAGAAAGATTCAAAAGTTTTTGTCCCAGCCATTCTTTGTTGCCGAGACATTTACCGGCAGACCAGGACAATATGTACCATTAAAGGAAACGATAAAGGCATTCAAGGCGATTCTTGAAGGTGCGTGTGATGAACTACCCGAGCAGAATCTCTATATGTGTGGGGGCTTATCATTGTGAGCCAAAATGTAGCGGTGCGATTTATCGCACAAAACGAAAATAAAAACATTTCCTCGGTTTTGGTAACTGCTCAAAAATGAAGTTTAGATTAGAGATTGTTACCCCTGAACGACTTGTCTATTCAGAAGATATTGATGTGCTCACCGTTCCAACAATTCAGGGTGAGATAAGTATCCTTGCAAAACATGTTCCCCTGGTTAGTATTATCAGCCCGGGTGAGATAAAGATAAAAAAGGACAATGAGACTGAATTTATGGCAATAACCGGTGGATTTGTCCAGGTTTTGCCCCACAAGGTGATTATCCTTGCTGATGCCGCGGAGCGCGCAGAAGAGATTGATCTTGAAAGGGCGATGAAAGCAAGGGAGAGGGCACAAAAATTAATGGAAGAAAAAAGAGGGGACAAAATTACCCATGCTGAGGCAATGGCGGCATTCCAGCGCGCCCTGGTGAGGATAAAGGTCGGGCAGAGGAAGAGAAAGAAGTAAGTATCATACATTTTTACTCCGCGAAGAACTGCTTTGCAAAATTACTTTCCTTGACACCAATCAAAAAATAGATATTATTTCCCTTAATGGAAAAGGAATACTGGCATACATTATCCATAGATGCAATCTTTGAATCCCTCAAGACCAGTGCTGAAGGATTAAACTCAGAAGAAGCACGCTCGCGTCTTGAAAGATTCGGTCCGAATGAAATAAAAGAGGCAAAAAAGAAGACCCCTTTTGAGATGCTCCTTGATCAGTTCAAGGATTTTATGATTTTGATTCTTATTGCGGCAGCAATAATCTCAGGGATTGTTGGTGAACCGATAGATACGATTGCGATAATTGTTATTGTGATTCTCAATGGCATTATCGGATTTATCCAGGAATATCGTGCAGAAAAGGCGATTGAGGCACTGAAGAAAATGGCGCAGGCAAATATCAATGTCCGCAGAAATAATATTGTTTATACAATTCCAGTGTCTGAAGTTGTCCCCGGTGATATTGTCCTTCTTGAGGCGGGGAATATTGTTCCTGCAGATATGCGCTTGATTGAAGTTGCCCAGTTAAAGATTGATGAGGCACCGCTGACCGGTGAGTCTATTGCAGTGGAAAAATTCACAAAAGAACTCCATGACCCGACAATTCCAATTGGTGATAGAAAAAATATGGCATATAAGGGAACGATTGTTACATATGGCAGGGGCGCGGGTGTGGCTGTTGCAACCGGAATGGAGACAGAGCTCGGTAAGATTGCGACAATGATACAGGAAGAAGAAGGGGTAAAGACACCATTACAAAGAAGGCTCACTGCATTTGGTAAATGGCTAACGGTTATCTTTCTTGTCGTATGTGGGATTGTCTTTGTTTTTGGAATTCTCCGCGGGGAGCCAATAACTTTGATGTTTTTAACTGCAGTCAGTCTTGCTGTTGCAGCAATACCTGAGGCATTACCAGCAGTGGTTACGATCGCCCTTGCATTGGGCGCAAAGAAAATGGTAAAAGAGAATGCATTGATGCGCAAATTATCCGCAGTTGAGACACTCGGTTCAGTGACTTATATATGTTCTGATAAAACTGGAACCCTTACTCAAAACAAAATGATTGTGCGGGAGATTTTTATTAATAACAAAATTATAAGAGACGAAGAATTTACTAATTATGCAGAAAAAAATCCTGAATTCTTTCTTGCCCTTGCCTTGAGCAATGATGCACAATACGATAAAGACGGTAAGATAATTGGCGACCCAACCGAAACCGCACTTTGTGTCGCCGCCTATGAATCAGGATATGATAAACGTGAGTTGATAAAAAAACATCCAAGGATTGCTGAGATTCCTTTTGATTCAGATAGAAAATGTATGACCACAATCCATAAAATGGATAACGGCAAGATTGTATCATTTACCAAGGGTGCGATAGATTCGCTCCTCGAAAAGTCCATTGGATGTTTGATTAACGGTGAAATTAAAAAAGATTTTGAAATGCTTAATAAGGCAAATTTGAAGATGGCAAATGATGGATTGAGGGTGCTGGCGATTGCAATGAGGGAATGGAAAGAATTGCCGAAGAATCTACATCCGGCACATATTGAAGATAAATTAGTCATTCTGGGACTTGTGGGTATGATTGACCCGCCAAGATTAGAAGTTAAGGATGCAATCCAGCAGTGCAAGACTGCAGGTATAATTCCGGTGATGATCACAGGTGACCATCCAATTACTGCCCGCTCCATTGCATATCAACTCGGAATTATGGGTGATGATGCGCAGGCTGTGATCACAGGTAAAGAACTTGATGCATTGTCACTTGAAGAGTTTGAAAAGAAAGTAGAGCATATCAGGGTTTATGCCCGGGTTGCCCCGGAACAGAAATTAAAGATTGTCCGTGCATTGCAGGATAAAGGGCAGTATGTCGCGATGACCGGGGATGGTGTGAATGATGCGCCGGCATTAAAAAGGGCAGACATTGGTGTGGCAATGGGGATAATGGGGACCGAGGTATCAAAAGAGGCATCTCATATGATACTCCTTGATGATAACTTCGCAACGATAGTGAAGGCGGTAAGGGAAGGAAGGAGGATATTTGATAATATCCGCAAGTTTATAAAATATCTTATGACCAGCAATTCAGGAGAGATTTATACACTATTCTTTCCGCCTTTTTTAGGTCTCCCTTTGCCACTTTTACCAATTCATTTATTGTGGATAAATCTTGTTACTGATGGTGCGCCAGCACTTGCCTTGAGTGTAGAACCTGAAGAGAAATATATTATGCAAAGACCACCCAGGGCACCCCAGGAAAGTCTTTTTGCCCATGGACTTGGTTTTCATATAATATGGGTTGGTTTATTAATGGGTATAATTACTATTTTTACTCAATACTGGGCAATTCATATCGGCGATGCCCACTGGCAGACAATGGTATTCACAGTCTTATGTTTTAACCAGATGGCACATGTCTTGGCAATCCGTTCAGAAAGAGAATCCTTATTTACTCAGGGTATTTTTTCCAATAAACCTTTATTGGGTGCGGTCCTTTTGACATTTTTGCTACAATTGTGTGTTATATACATTCCGTTTTTACAACCCATATTTAAGACCCAGGCATTGAGTCTTTCTGAATTATTATTCTGCATTGCCCTTTCAAGTATCGTATTTTTTGCTGTGGAGATAGAAAAATTGATAAAACGGTTGCGGGCAAAATAAAAGTTTAAAATATTGTAGTAGTAATTGCAAAAATCAACATTTTTTAAGCAGATTGAAAATTGTTGACTTTCGAAATTTTTTTTAATTGACTGGTTTCTATTTTCATATATAATCCGATTATGCGGATATCAAAAGTTATATCACTTATTCTTCTAACCCTGATTTTCTGCACCAGAATTGAAAAAGAATACCACTATCAGAATGTCATAGTCGGTGGTCCGTGTGAGATAAGATTTTACTGCGCAGATAAAAATAATTCCCAGAAGGTTTTGAATGAGATTGATAAAGAATTAAAATATCTTGATTCTCTATTGAATTATTTTTCACCAAAAAGTCTGGTAAGTAAAATAAATAAGGAACATCGTGTTCATATCCCACCCGATATTAAACCGATATTTTTAATGGCGGATTCGATTAGTCGGCTGACGGATGGTCTATTTGATATTTCAATTGCACCGCTCCTTGAGATATGGGGATTTTATGGTAAAGAAAAAAGAATCCCGAACCAGAAAGAAATTGAACGGGCAAAAAGATTGGTGGATTATAAAAAGATAAGATTCATTGGTGATTCCATTTTTATCCCTGATAGTATGAAGATTGACCTTGGCGGGATTGCCCAGGGTTTTGCCGCGGACCGAATGGTTGATATCTTAAGAAAATTTAATATCAAATCGGCGATTGTTAATATCGCCGGTGAGGTCTATGCGATTGGTAAATCACCCAAGAACAGACCCTGGGTCGTGGGAATAAAACATCCCCGGCAGGAAGGGGTGATTGAAAAAGTTGGACTGGTTGATTGCGCCTTGTCAACATCCGGTGATTATGAGAAATTCTTTATTGTCAATGGGGTCCGTTATGCCCATATCATAGACCCCAAGACGGGTTATCCAGCGCGGGATTTTGCTTCAGTCACCATATTTGCCGAAAATACAACCTTTGCGGATGGTATCGCCACCGCAGTATCAGTGATGAATGCAGAAAAGGGCAAAAAATTTCTTGACTCTATGGGGATTAAAGGTATAATATATTATGAAAAAGATAATCGACTGGAAAGGCTGGCAATCGAATGAAAGTTGAAGCAAGATATTACGAGGCCTTTGAAGGTTATGTCCAGTGTAAACTCTGCCCCCACCAGTGTAAGATTTTGCCGGGTAAAAAAGGAATCTGTCGGGCACGAATTAACGAAGACAATAAATTATGGGCAATTGATTATGGAGAAACGACATCCATTGCATTAGACCCGATCGAAAAGAAACCATTGTATCATTTTTATCCCGGTTCCCAGATTCTTTCCATTGCCTGTAATAGTTGTAATATGAGGTGTCCGTTCTGCCAGAACTGGGAGATTTCTCAGATTGATGTAAATACTCAATACCTTTCACCGGAAATGCTGGTGAAGATTTATAAAGAGCACCCTTCTTTGGGTGTCTCATATACGTATACCGAACCCTTGATGTGGTTTGAGTATCTCCTTGATGCCGCAAAGTTGATAAGAGATAATGGTGGAAAAAATGTGCTGGTAACGAATGGTATGATAAATGAAGAACCCCTGCGAGAACTTCTGCCACTTGTTGATGCAATGAATATTGATTTAAAGACAATCAATCCTGATATTTATAAAAAGAAATTAGGCGGTGATTTAGATACAGTAAAAAGAACGATTGAGATATCGCACCAATTCTGTCATATTGAGATAACAAATCTCATTGTGACCGGTTTGAATGATAAATCGGAGCAGATTGATGCACTCATTGATTATGTTGCGGGCGTGAATCCCGAGATTCCCTTGCATTTCTCCCGCTATTATCCAAACTACAAATATACCAAACCACCAACGCCGACAGATATTCTCTTTGATGCCTATGAAAAGGCAAGGAAAAAATTAAAATATGTATATCTCGGAAATGTGCCGGGTGAGGATGGTTCCAATACCTATTGTCCAAAATGTGGCGCACTATTGATTGAAAGAATGTATTTCAAGGCATTGATCAAAAATTTAAAAGGTTCTAATTGTGCAAAATGCGGAGAGAAGATAAATATTATTTTATGAAAAATTTTTATATCTGCATATATCCGTGTCAAAATCTGCGCTCATCTGCGTGTTTTGCCATTATGGCAAAAAGGGGGTGATTGATGGCAGCAAAGAGGAAATTACCAACAATAATATTAGGAATAATCATCGGTGGGATAATCGGCTCGGCATTATCCCATTTTCTTGGTAGTCTTTTTCCACCCGGACCGGTAAAAGGATTTTTCTTTAATGCCTTAAAGATTGGTTTTTCAACCGTCCATATAAATCTTGGATTTATCGCCCTTTCCTTCGGACTCTTTTTTAATATCACCGTCCTGACAATTGTATTTGTGTTTTTGATGATTTATTTACTATATAAACTATAGTAGGCTTTCATTACTCAATAACAATAAACTTACCACACTTTACAATTTGCCTCTTTTCAATCCTATAAAAATATAATCCTGCTGGGAGATTATTCAATTCTTTTTCCACCCTTTTCCCCAGGATGTTATAAATAGTCCATTGCACCTCAGATGGGTTCTCAAATCGGCATCCGCGCCTTAAAATTGTCGGGATAGCGAAATTCAAGTAGCCATCTATTTGCCTGCTCTCGGATACCCCGACAAGGATCTCTTTGAATCCTTCTTGAATCTGCCAGCCTGGATTATTTAATCCACGCCATTCATAGGCACCAACATCCCAGTAACTTCCATAAGGCCTGGATAAAAGATTAAAATCATGCTCCGGTGCGCCATAAGATTGTGTCCCGTTATTGAGCAATGTAGCACTGGATTTTGGATAAAGATTGATAACACCCGGTGTTGGGACTGGATTTATAAATTCCTGGCTCGGATGATTACCCAATGTTGAACCTGTGACCTGGGATTGACCATAATGCCAATTATATGCAACATAACCGGGTCCTATTCCATCCGGTGCCTGTATCGCACTCGCGGTTATGGTATCCTGATAACAGGCATTATTGATGCAGACCATTTCTCCGGTCGCAATATTCCAGTCATCAAGCCTGAGGCAGGTTGTATTGCAGTGATATATTGTATTATTACGGATATATAAATCATTCATCCCCCAGCCGCTGTAGTTTCTAACATTTATTCCATAATCACAACTGAATATGACATTATTGTCAATATTGGTCTGACCCACGGCAAAGATTCCCTCCGTTGTATTCCAGATTGCATTTCTGCGTACAATATTGTTATCACTTGCTGAACTCTGGTCAGTTTTATACAAAACAATCCCTGCCTCATCACAATTGTAAACAACATTATCCTGAATGATGTTTAAATATGTACCCCGCTTGAATTGTATCCCTTTATGGGGATGGCAATCGTGTATCCAATTCAGTTCTACAAGACAATGATGGACCGGGGATAGACCATCATGATTTCCAATATAAAGACCTTCACCAACATCAGTTATATCGTGGATATGGCAGTGCCGGATTGTGAGATAAGTGAAAGACTGTCCTGCAGGATTGGCACTTATCCCGACACCAGTGAGATCATGGATATGTAAGTTTTCCATTAAAATATGGTCGCTCGTGGTTCTGAATTTTATCCCATCAATCCCTGAACCTGCATAAGAATTTGTGATTTCAATTCCTCTAAGTTCAACATAATGACAATTATAGATATCAATAACATTATCATAGTTGACGCCATTGATAATCACACCGCTGGAATAAGGTTGTATCACAATCCAGTCATTTTCGGTTCCAT